>JBCCXG010000270.1:0-7822 GCA_039191945.1 Bacteroidota bacterium | reverse complement strand
CGTCAAGCTCTCCTTCCCGATAGACATGGATAAAAAGGAGATGGAAAAGCAAGTCCTGGCCAACGATGTAGTGCAAAAATGGACGGAAGGTAAGCCACCAAAAAAGGTCATTGTGGTGCCCAAGAGGATTATCAACGTGGTGGTTTAAGTGGCTCTAAGGCGCCGAATGAGCACATAGTTGGAAAATGTGGATAAATGCTGTGGATAACTTCTATGTAACGGTTGCACTGGATTCACTTTAAAAATTCCTCCGTCTTCTCACTCATCAGTCACTCTGCCGTAGTCCTAAACCAGGTATACAAGGCACGTACAACCTCGTTACCCACACCTAAATCCTTCCTAGGGGCGCTGTGGGCGTTTACAAATAGTTAACTCACTAATAATCAAATGCTTAACACAGTTAACACCTCTGTGGATAACTTTGTTGATATCCAAAACCCGACGTTTTGAGAACCTTCTGCCCAGGTAGACAAAAAACCATAGGAAATTTGGCGTCGTTAGGTTTTCACCCGTGTCAACCCAGGAATAGATTTCCCACAGACAGAATATAGTTTTCCACATTAAATCAAAAATCCGTACTAAAGCTCTTCTATCTCACTCATTTCTAAGCGCTTCCGTCGGATTTTCGCGACTTCTAAGGATGATCTGGCTGAGTAGTGTGGCAATACCCGTTCCCAAGACGATCAAAAGGGCTGGTACCACATTGCCCCAATCGATTGGTGCGTGGTACGCCAGCTGCCCTACCCATCCATAATTAATGGTCAGCCCGATGGGCAAAGCGATCAACAACACCACGGTCAGCATACCAAAATACCCACGCCCCAACGACAACAAGAGATCTCTCAATTTTGCCCCAAGCACTTTGCGAATCCCGATCTCTTTGCTGCGCGTCTGCAAGTCGTAGCCCACCATGCCCAAAAAACCGAGCGCCGTAATACAAATGGCCAACATACCCACCAATGAAAGGATCTTTCGAATGTCCACAAATCCGAGATAGAGCTTATCAAGTTCTTCATCCAAATAACCGCCCTCAAAATCGCGTGCTGGATCAAAACGCTCCCAGGCCTGTTCAAACCTCTGCCGAGTAGTCCCCGCAGCACTTGCAGCTATTCGGAAATATGCCAGTTCGTACTCATCAGGTTTGAGACGTAAGGCCATCGGGCGAATAGAGGTGATCAGCGGCTCCCAATGGTAATCCTTCAGCACCCCAGCCACGATTAGTCGCAAGCTATCACCATATAGGATGGTCTCCCCTATGGCTGCGTTGTTGCTCTCGAATCCCAGACGTCGTGTCGCGGTTTCATTCAAAAGGATGAACTTCTCCAGATCGGTACTTGTGGATGGAAAATTCGTTCCAGCCGCCAAATCCAGTCCCATAAGATCTAGATATTCCTCATCCACACCGAAATAGTAAACCGTAATGGGCTCATCTCCTGCAGCCCTTCTGGCATCTCGCCCGTAGGAACGACCAATGGCCGGATGGTGAGATACGAGACTCGCTGCCGTCACTCCAGCAATTTGTGAAAACTCTGATTTGACGATATCCGGATCGTGATTTTGTAGCGCCATCTGAAATACCTGGTCCTCGTCAAATCCATATTCCGATTCGATAAAGAAGTGCGCCTGATCCTGAAGAATGAAGACCGTAAGCAGGACGATGATGGATAGCCCGAACTGAATGCCAGTCAAAGTTTTTCGCCCCCAACCCATCTTGAAAAAGCCAGCCCGAGCAGACATGCCCTGAAGTCTGTTGGCTAACGAACTGACGACGTTGACTCGAGAGAGGACAAGACTCGGTCCGACCCCCGTGATCAACCCTAGGATCAAGCTAAAGACCACAAAAATCCAGTAGACGCCCGGCAGATCTTTTAGCCTCAAGCCCAGTTGATTGAACACACTGAGTTCATTGAATTGGAGCAACAAGTAACGGTAGATCACAATCGCAAACAGTAGTGATAATAGCATCAGCAAAATGGACTCCACTAAAAACTGAACTACAATCTGCCCACGACCGGCGCCGTTTGCCTTACGCACGCCAATTTCTCTCAATCGGCCAACAGAGCGGGCGATGAACAGATTTGTGTAGTTGAGGCTGGCAGTCAAGATCACGACAACACCGAGCAATGCAAAAAAGAGCAGTACAAAACCCGGTAGTGCAAAACTGATTTCATTTGCCATGAACTGCCCGGGCACAATATCAGTAAGCGCTTGTAGATCAAAATCATAGCCCAAATGGCCCTCTTCCAAGTCCATATTGGCACGGGTCAGTGCCCCGATCTGATCATGGAGCCGGTCGAGGTCCCGATCAGAAGACAAAACGAGGTAGTTGTAGTTTTGCCATACGTTTTCCCATTCTGATAAATCCGACAACCACCCTTTGGTGATCAGGGAGGGCATCGTCACATGAGAAACAAGCGCGTCAAAAGCCAGGTGCGTACCTACCTCAGGTTCACCAACGATGCCGGCAATCTCATACACGCCAAAGTCTCCCCACCGCACCACTTGGCCAAGTGCATCGTCGTCGGGAAAGAGCAAGCGCGCCTTTTCTTCTTTCAACACCATTTGATTGGGCTGCTCCAGTGCCCGGTTTAGGTCACCGGCGACTCTTGGAAAGTCGAATATTTCAAAGAACTGATCATCGGCGAAGAATGCTTTCATCTCCAGGATCTTGTGCTCAGACTCGACTTCCAAGTTGAAGTCCTTGCTGAGGTTGGTACAGTTCAAGACCGTTGTTTCTATCTCCATCAATTCTCGTCCCAGCAGCTGGGGAGATGTGGCGTAGATCTCAGCAAAGAAGCCATTCTCTCCCTCGTTGGCGGTCGTGATTCGATAGATAGCATCACCCTTCTCATGAAAGGTATCGTACTGATAGTGGGTGTAGATCAAGTTGATAATCACCAAGCACACCGCGAGGCTGAGGCCCAGACCCAAGAGATTGATTATGCTGAAGAGTCTGTATTTGAGGAGATTGCGCCAGGCAATGATCAGATAGTTGCTGAACATGATTGAGGGGGATTAAGGTGAACTCCCCATGAGACAGGCTTTATGCTGTAAAAGGTTGCAGGTATGAGGCCTTTTTGACCCTCCCTTTCTTATCCGTAGATCAATTGAGCTCTAAGACGAAGATGGGTTCCAAGGAATAAGCCAGGTAGTTCACATTATATAGTGTATTTCCTGATTGGTCCACTCTTCCAAGAAATTTCCTTTGTGTATGACCGACCACCTGATCGATACCCGGACAGGGATCCACGGTGAGCTCGAGATCAAAGTCACACCACAGGGGACCTCCAAAGGCGTCTCTACCTCCCCGGGCCAATCCTATCTCACCCAGTCGCTGGCGCCTTGAGGGCTCGGTCAGCATGGCATTGAGCTTCCTCACCAGATCTGATGGACCCTTGAACGTACCAATATGACTATCTACCCACCGCCGATGAAGTCCGGCATGTGTGAAAACAAAAGATCTGTAAGAGTAAGCGATCTGAAAAAGCGTTTCGTTCTCACCAAAAAGACTGCGCAACGCGTCCAACATGCTCGGCCGAAAACCTGATCCTCGAAAATCGGGATGATACATGTACTGTACATCGTGGTTGCCCAGGAGCAAGGATACCGTGGAGGGATGCTCCTTTTTCAGTCGTAAGACATCCTCAAAATTCTTCAAGATGGTATCGTCATCAAAGACATGGGAGTCGACAAAATCCCCGACGAACACATAGTGATCCACACTCAAGTCGAGGGCAGCCTTCCAGCGATTCACGCCATGAAGGTCCCCGATACAAGCTATCTTCATTGGGCGTCCTCGATAATTAGCACACGAAGATGCGCGATATCAAGCTTGATGCCTAAGTTTTTGGGGCTTTTAAGTAGTTTTGGCGCAATTGCTGTAACCGTTTATTTCCCTGGCTCTGCTTTTGTATGTGATCCTTCGTGCCTTTTGGGGGCAGTTTACCTATTTCTTGACGGATAACGTGCCATCAGGTGCCATTCGTCTTTGATTTCAGATCATTCGTCGAAGGAGCGGCCATCGTCAGTCAGAATCCGAGGAATATTTGTACACGCTAAGAGTACCAATGATGCTTCGGCTATGATTATCGAACACACTAAGGCTAGGAAAATTCACTTTTTGAATCTCATTCTTCTTTTGCTGACCGTTTCGTCAGCATTCTCCCAACAGAGTGAACCGCAAAAGAAGACTGTCGGGGTCCAGGGCATTTATCAAATCGCGGATGAGGCCTACGAGATCTTGAAGTCGCGACACAACATCACCGGTCGGATCGTTATCGTCGACTTTTCACGTCCTTCCGAAGAGGAGCGTCTCTTCGTTTATGACACCTCGACCGATTCGATGCTTTTCCAGGCGCTCGTGGCACACGGCAAAAACACCGGAGATCGATTTGCCAAGCACTTCAGCAACACCCACAATTCCAACCAGTCCAGTTTAGGTTTTTATCGGATCAGTGAGCAGTATCATGGAAAGTACGGATTGTCCTACAGATTGGATGGCTTGGAGCCAAAATACAATGACAATGCACGCGATAGGGCGGTGGTGATTCACCCCGCGTGGTATGTGAGCGAGGCTATGATCGCAAAGCACGGTAGGTTGGGACGCAGCTTCGGATGTCCTGCCTTGTCGAAAAAAGACTACAAAAAATTCACAGAATTAGTGAAGCCGGGCTCGTTGCTCTTCGTATATTTTCCAGATGAAAAGTACTTTCAGGAGTCAGCAGTCATCCGACAGCTGGAAGGTCTTGATCATCTGTTTGCTTCTCTGGAATTGTAAGTCCTCTCAACCGAGTCAAACGGCCCAAGGGTCAGCCCCATCTTCTACTTCCGAACTTCAATCCGGCCCAGCCATTGCCTCTGATGAGCCCATGACTGTATTGGATTCCACGCATACGGCCGAAGTCGCGCCAGTCAGCTATGTGGACTCCGCCTCCATTCACGATGAGATCGTAGAGCTGATCGCCCATATCCGTGAGATTGAGCCTGGCTTCGACCAGAGAACTACTGATTTTCTTTCGCATATCTACGAGCAGTCGGGCTACGAGCCCATCTGGCAGGTTCCTCAATATGACGGGGCGCTAGCTCAGTTGGAGGAGAGTATCTATGAAGGACTCAATCCCGCCGACTACTATGTTCACAAAATTGACTCTCTACTCTCTGCCTACGACGAGAGCGACCCTGGGGTCAACCACACACTGGTCGAGACCGACGTCTTAGTGACCTATGCTTACCTAAAATTTGGAGAGCATCTGATGGAGGGACGACTCAATCCCAACGAGATCTTTCCTGAATGGAACTACACCCGTCGAGAGTACTCCGTCGATGTCGCAGAGGCGCTGACGCAAGCGATCAAGTTTGACGACCCATCCGCATATCTAAAGTACTGCCAGCCCCAAGCTCCAGCCTACGACAGGTTGAAGGGTTGGCTCCGACGACTGATTGATGACGATCTGCTGGACGTCAGCCTACAGCTACCTGAGGGTGTCGGTGCGTTGAGGGAAGGAGACTCCGCCGAATTCATCCTGGACCTGAAGGTTTATCTATCGCAGTTTTCCAGTAGAGGCGACTTCGAATTGGACGGTATTTTCGACACGACGCTGGTAGAGACCATCAAACGATTTCAGGCCCATCACGGCCTGGCAGCGGATGGGATACTTGGGAAAAACACCGTAGCGAAGCTCAACATGACCAAGGAAGAACGGATCAACGTCTTGCGCATCAACCTAGAGCGATGTCGTTGGTTGCTACATGACTTGCCTGAGCGGTTCATCCTGGTGAATGTGGCCGGTTACAACCTCTACATTTTTGAAAACATGGAGCCTGTGTATAGTTCCAGGGTCATCGTAGGGCAACCTCATCACGAGACGCCAGTGTTTCACGCGGACATTGAATACGTTGAATTCAATTGTACATGGACAGTTCCAGTATCTATCGCACTCAACGAAACGCTACCTTCCATCCTCAGCAAGGAAAACTATCTCGAAACGAGACACTTTGAGGTGTTGAGAAACGGACGGGTAGTGGATCCCAGCGCCATCGATTTTTCACGATACGGTCCCGGTAACTTGCCGTACACCTTTCGACAGAAACCCGGACCTTGGAATGCACTGGGAAGGATGAAATTCATCTTTCCTAATGAATACTCCGTCTATCTACACGATACACCGGCCCGGTACCTGTTCTCCAAAGAAGGTACCCGCGCATTTAGCCACGGATGCGTTCGCGTACAAAATCCGGCAATATTGGCGGAGCAAGTGCTCGGCGGCCAGGGCTATTCCGTTCCAAAAATCGAGAAAGTGTTGGAAAGCGCAGAGACACAGCGTGTCTACCTCAATAAGCCTTTGCCAATCTTATTGACTTATTGGACGGCCTATACTACAGATGAAGGTGCCGAGATTTACTTCGTCAGCGATATCTATGAGCGAGATAAGCGCATCGCCGAGTTGATGTCCCTCTGATCCAGCGGGTGATCAAAAAAAGTATTCAATCGCCGACAACGTTATCGGCTTTGGCATCGTTTTTGAATTTAGCCGTATGTAAGCACAAATCTAAAGTCATGAAATACTCATTCATCTTATTCCTCATCGCTGCAGTCGCGGTAGCTTCTTGTAGCGGTAAATTGAAAAGGGCCGATACGAAACTTAAGCCTATCGAAACGCCCTTCGACAAGAAGAAGTACTTCTCCGACAAGAAGTTTTATCGGGCCATGGGTGAAGGTCGAGCAAAGGACCTCACCGTAGCCAAACGCATCGCAGAGACCAATGCACGACAAGCGATCGCCTCGCAGATCGATGTACAGGTACGTAGTGTCGCTGAGCAGTTCCTGCAGAATAGAAATGTCTCCAATAAACTAGAGACGACTTCCAAATACGAGGACTTGACCAGGACGGTGATCGATCAAACACTTAACCAAGTCAAAATCGTCGATCAGGAGTCCTTCCAGGACAAAAAGAAGGGCGACTTCGTCCACTATGTGGCCATGGAAATGAGCACCACCGCGATCCAATCCAAAATGGAAGATGGGATCAGTGCCGACGATGCGCTGAAACAGGACTTCGAGCTGGAACGATTCAGGAAGATCTACCAGGAAGAATTGGACAAATTTAAAGACGGACGATAAACCCCTTGTATATGAAGTCGGTCCTCACGGCTTTTGTACTCTTCGCATGCAGCATGGCCTTCGGGCAGCTGAAAGGCGCCCCGGATTGGGTATTGGACCCTCCCGGTGACGATTTCGCCTTCCATGGCATCGGATTCGCCAATCCTCAGGAAAATGAGAACTACCGAATCCAGGCCCGAAACCTTGCGCTGCGAGAATTGGCTGAAAAGATCTTTATCTCGATCGAGGCCAAAACAGAACTGCAGGTCAAATATGAAGATGACCGCATTTCCTATAACCTCGATGAGCGGATAGAAGTCGCCTCATCCAACTATCTCATGGGATACGAGTTGGTGGATGAATGGACCAGCAAGAAGTCCACGGCCTATTACGTTCTCTTCCGGCTCGACCGGGTGACCTACATGGAAAATCGCCGGAAGTACTTCGAGCAACTGGACGAACTCGTTGGGATCATGGATGCTTCGGCTGAAGAGCTATTCGACGAAGGCGAAATGGTACGCGGGATCAATGAATTGTCTGATGCCATTCTACGTGTGGACAACGAAATGCATACCATCATCGAGCCTGAGTACGCTCGAAACCTGGAAAAGACAAAGTTGGGGCTGATCTATCAGATCGAGCGACAACTGAGCAGGTTGACATTCGATGTCCGGCAGGAATATGCCGTGGACATGTCGAACCCGGAACCCTTCATGATTGAGG
>JBCCXG010000269.1:0-7917 GCA_039191945.1 Bacteroidota bacterium | reverse complement strand
GACCCCAAAGGTATTGGGTCGTTTTCCACCTAGCCATGGCTCAGTGAATCCGAGCGAATAGCTCTGGAACCTTCTTCCATTGGCTTGGAGTCGCAAAGAGAGCTTCTGACCATCACCCGTTGGAGGGAAGCTTTTGAGCCCAAAGGCCTCTTTCATAGAAAAGTTGTTGAAGGTCAAACCTAAGGTGCCTATGAAACCGAACTGACCTCCCCAACCACCGGACATTTCGATCTGATCCGAAGGTCGCTCCACCAATTGCCATTCAATATCCACCGTCTCATCGACAGGATTGGGTTTCGGAACGGGGTTGACCTGCTCTGGGTCAAAATAACCAAGTTGTGAGAGCTCCTGCTGAGTCCTGATCAGCTCCGCTCTACTGAACTTCTGCCCAGGCAATGTGCGAAGCTCACGCAAGATCACATGGTCGTTTGTCTTGTCATTTCCACTGATGGTCACCTCGCGGATCGTCGCCTGGGCTCCCTCATAGATTCTCATTTCGACGTCGATAGAATCGCCCTCAATGCCCACTTCTACTGGCGTCACACTGAAAAAGAGATACCCGTTATCCATGTACAAAGAGCTGATGTCTGGGCCTGTTGGATTGAAGTTGAGCTTTTTATTGATCAACTCCATGTCATAGACATCGCCTGTGCCGATGGCCAGTATTCTTTCCAGGGTTTCGTCGTCGTGCACGAAATTGCCTTCCCAGGTAATATCACGGAAATAGTATTTGCGCCCCTCGTTGACCGAAATCTCCACCCCAAGGGACCTTTCATCCACATCATAGAGGGAATCGTAGATGAATTCAGCGTCGCGATATCCTTTTGAGTTGTAAAATGCGAGTAATAGCCCCTTGTCCTCTTCAAAATCGCTTTCCACGAATTTGGCAGCCTTGAACACATTGACCTTCGCCTGAGCCGCCAGGTATTCGCGGATCTCATACGTCGAGTCACGGTGGGTGAGAAATTCCACCATATTCAACGGATTGAGCAGCTTTAAGGACTTGCCAAGCAGGTTTGTCGGCAATTTTAAGTAAGGCCTAACCCCGGTCTTTTTGAGTTTACTTCTCAGTTTAGAATCTGCAAAGGCTTCGTTTCCAACAAAGTCGATGTCCTTCACTTTTACCTTCTTACCCTTGTCAACCTCGATGATCAATACCGCACTGTTTCTAAGCAGACTATCTCGATCCTGACGCACATCGATGTAGGCATTTCTATAACCCTTGCTCTCGAGGTACTTTCTGACGGTGAGCTCAGCATTCTTTACTACTACATCAGTCAGTATCCTTCCCCTGACTAATTCCAGGTCCTCTTCGACCTCTCCTTCTTGGGTCCTGTTCAGGCCTTGGAAAACGTAGCGGGTAAGTCTCGGACGCTCTGTCAAGTTGATAACGAGATGTATCTGTGAGCCTTCCACCTTGGAAGCACTAATGGTAATATCACCTATGATACCCTGCTTCCACAACTTCTTGAGTGCTCCTGAAATCTCATCTCCGGGAATCTTGATTTTATCGCCTACCTTCAAACCTGAAAGCGATATCAATGCGGTGTTGTCAAGGAACTCAACGCCGGTCACTTCGATACCCGCTATTTCGTACTCCTTTGGGCTCGAATAGTTGATGGCAATGTCTTGGCTGGTTTGATTGTTGCGATTACGACCAAACAGCAGCTGACTGTATGCCGACAGGGTCAATTGGCAAAAACAAACGATTAACAATAACTTCTTCATCCAACCACTATTTGTTCACTCGTTTTCCCAAATCTGCGTTCCCTACTTCGATAGATGTCAATCGCTGTCTGCATATGCTCTTTCCTAAAGTCAGGCCAAAGCACTTCTGTAAAATATAGTTCGGTGTAAGCCAGCTGCCATAGCAGAAAATTGCTAATGCGCATCTCCCCACTCGTTCTAATCATAAGCTCAGGATCTGGCATCCCGGCGGTTGCCAAATAAGAGCTAACCGTTGCGGAATCAATGTCATCACTGGAGAGCTTTCCGGTCATTTGATCGTCCAACATGCGCTTAATAGCTTGCTCCATATCCCAACGGCCGCTGTAGTTGAGTGCCAATATCAAGGTCAAGCCGGTATTTTCGTGAGTCTGATCCTTCGCCGAAGACAAGCGATCACGTGCATCCAACGGCAATTTGCTGACGTCACCGATGGACTCAAGCCGTACATTGTTTTTCTGCAGCGTAGGGAGTTCGTCGTTGATTGTGGCAACTAGCAATGTCATCAAGCCGTCGACCTCGTACTTGGGTCGTGCCCAATTCTCCGTCGAAAAAGCATACAATGTCAAGAAAGACACGCCATTCTCCGCGCAATACTCGGTAGTATCACGTACTGCCTTGATTGCATTTCTATGGCCAAAAATTCGAGATGCCCCCTTGCTCTGGGCCCATCTACCGTTTCCGTCCATGATTACTGCAATGTGCTTTGGAAGGTCGCTATTTGCTGAAAGATCTTGCATTCTTGCCGCCAATCTGCGAGAGGCATACAAAAATGGCGACTTTTTTTAAGATAAAGCAGGATTGCCCTCCTTTTAACCGGATTTAACGCTTGAACATCGAGCGGTTCGGAACATAGGGGAAAGGGCACGGAATCTTATACAAGATGTAGGTAAAAGTAATGCCCGTGTAGAAGTACCAATCGTTACTATTGGGGTGCCCGAATTGAAATCCGTCCTTACGCGTCTGTTCGCTGTCTGATACCCCGTCAATGTGGTCTGTGAAAGTGCCTCGCACGCCAAGCTCAGCTCCAAGGTTGAATTGCTTTCCAAGCAAATGTGTAATACCCAAGCCAAATGGGACTGCGGCTTGAATGCGGTTGAAATTATCTGGCGCACCCTCTACTTTTTCTACCCTGGAAAGACCAAATCCGGCAAAAACGTAAGGTGACCAACGTGTTCTTGAGTCTTTATCACGAAAATTGAGAAAGTAGTACTCCAGGGCTCCTGAGAATTCGACTATACTGGTGCTAAAACTCTGCTGTCGTACCTCTCCCAAGGCGTCGATGGGTGGATCATCCTCCCCTGAGAATGAACCGAAAGATAGTGTTGTCCGGAAGCTGACAAATTCCGATAGATTCATTCTGTAGATGCCATGAAACCCAAATCCAGCATTCAAAGGCTTGTAACCCCGAGATAGGTCACCAGCATAGGAAAAAGTACCCACGCCCCCTCCAAATTCCAGGAATTGTGCAGAAGCAGGACTTGCAAAGCCCAGCAGTGCCACGAAATAAAGTAGTCTTTTCAAAAAAGGTGTTTTGCGTTATCTAAATTTAGCAAAAGTGCGGCGACCTCCGCCATTCAATATGTAAGTAACGCGTATCTGGGTGATGAAGTACATATCGTTGTCGTTCGGATTCCCTCGTGGCGCATCTGCCGTCTGGTCATTGGACCGGATCTGGCCAGGCACATTGTAAGTAGTACCATTAAAGTCGACAGGGATTACTTGGTCCAGAATCGATTGGTTCCGCGCCTCACCTGTCACCGCAGCAATAGGCTCCGCCCCTCTATCCGAGAAGATACGGGCTACTGGATCATTGAATCGATCGAGATTGACAAACGTCGTACTCACATCGTCGAGGTAATCGGTAAATACATACCTGTATCCCAATTCTATTCCAACATTCAGGTTATTCCCGGGAAAAGCAATCCGTGCCCCGATGCCTAGCGGAATTGCAATTTGAAATTTGCTGTATTCCTCCCCTCGCAGCTCTGGATCATTTAAGAATTGGCCTTCAGTTCCTAACTCTTGCAGGTTAACCCATTCTCCAGGCGTCAAACCGGCGGGCAACGGGGTATCCGAACCCACTTGGTAATCAAAATCTGGCGCTTTACCCTGAGGATTGTGATGAAAACCGGCGATCCCTAGGAAAATATATCCGTTGAATGGAGGCCGCTGAGCAGGCCGACGATAGTTAGGGAGCACGTGGAACTCCACTCCCATCGACACTTCATGAATAAAACTCCTGAAACTCAGGTTGCGATAATACCTGGACCTGGCCTGGTTGTCGGAGGGAGCAGAAGCAACGTCATCCCCACGCAACACCCCAAAGTTGTAGGCGGCGCGGAAGGCCATCACCGGATGAAATCTACGACCGTATATCGCGGCAAAGCCCGGCCTTGTGAATGAAATGTCTGTACTAGCGGCTCGATTGACGGGAGCTAGGTCCCCGAAGTAGTTAAATGCATTAATTCCTCCACCTACATAGTGGTAAGGTCTGAAACGTCCGGCGCCTCCAAAGACACGTCCGCCTTTGTATTTCGAAATACGCTTGCTAGAAGCTCTGCGACGCTTATACTTTCCCCTCCTGCGACGCTGAGCCAATGCGTCATCTGCGAAAAAGAAGAAGAGAATGAATATCGCAAGAACTGCTTTTAGATTTAAATGCATTATTTTCTTAGATAATTCCAGCGAAAGTAAAGCAATCCCTACGGCATTTGCAATAAAAATAGACCAATCGAAGCCATATTGCGATCAACAGTAGGAAATACCAGATACTTTCTTAATTAGTTTCTGCGATCAAGTCCCCAAGACAACTTTGCCCGTAACGTTTCAATGAAGCCATAGCCCTCTATTCGAATCATTTTTGCCTTAAAGGGCGCTTTTTTTACGAATAACTCTATGCCGTCATGTGTCGCCGCAGATCTGGAATCGAGTGAGACAAGAAAATTTGCTCCACGGCTATCTACTTCAAAACGTAGCGTGCAATCGTCGGATAAAACGAGCGGTCGTACGTTTAAATTGTGCGGACTCACAGGAGTGATGATAAAATTTCCCGATTCTGGCATGACAATCGGTCCTCCGCAACTCAGAGAATAGCCCGTAGAACCCGTTGGCGTAGATACCATCAAACCATCTGCCCAATAGGTCGCCAGGTAGTTCTCGTTGATGTAGGCCTTGACCGAAATCATGGAGCTGGTGTCTTTTCTTAGGATTGCGATCTCATTGAGGCCAAAGCTTTTGTCAAAGAGCTTCTCGCTGGACTCCAAACTCACCATCGAACGGGCTTCGCAAGAAAACTGATCACTAAACAACCGAGAGAGCGCCGGCCGAATGTCCTCTCTGGAAATGTGAGCCAAAAAACCCAATCGACCCATATTGATACCAAGCACGGGGATCTCCGTGGCGCCGACATAAGTCAGGGTCTCCAGGAAAGTCCCGTCGCCTCCCAGGCTCAAGAACGCATCATATTCGTCGCGATCTTTTACCTCCGTAAACCGTGGCACCCCTTGAAACAAGTGGCGATACTTCGTCGCGCAGAAAGAGTCAGAGACGAAAATCTCAACATCATGATCTCGCAGCACGGATATTACCTCCAGCACGTAGGGTTCAACCTCTTCGGATACCTCGCGGCCATGAATCGCGATTCGGCGCATAGTACCCTAAAGTTTAAGAAAATTCATCAATTGATCCAGACGCTCCTGCTCATGGACTGACGCCGTCGCTTCTGAGTAAGATTCAATGACTTTGTAGCCATTGGCCTCCAGTATCGATATCGCATAGGAGGTCTCTTCTTTATTAAGCTTCAAGGTGAGTTCTAACTTCGAGGGATCCTGAGGGTCCATCGTCACATAGGAACTAATGACCTTAGCATCTGTGGATTCTATGAATCGACAAATCTCACTTAAGTAGTAATCGCGCGTGTGGGTCTCAATTACGAGAATCGCTCCAGAGCCGCTGATCGTAGAAGTGCGAGCAAAAGCCTCCAGAATGTCTTCAATAGATGCAACACCCAGATACTTGTCCCCTTTATCGAGAACGGCGACCAGTTTACTGCCATTGGCAGAGGCCACCTTTAGCACATCGTAGAAGTGCTGCGTATTGTAGACAAAGCACTCTTTCCTATCGAGTTGGACATCCTCAATTTTTTGAGAGCCCGCCTCCACGTCTTCGATGAGTAACTCGTCAATGACGAACCCTTCAAACTTTTCATCAGTAGCCACCGGCAGCTCACTCAACCTTAATTCCTCCATCCAGGTGGACGCCTTAGATGTGTCGTCATCCATTTTTAGTGGCGGAATCATGTAATTAATGAGGTTTTGCGCTGTCATCTACCTAAGCTTCAACATAATGTACTACCAAATCAACTAAATGGTTGCGTCATGCCATCGTGTAGGTAATAACGTGGCACATTCACTCCTTGTTATTCTAATTGATGGATCACTCACAACACTAAGGAAGGTTCGGGTTATTGCGGGAAGATCTTGCCCAGGACTTCCAAAAACTGGGAGGCCCAGGTGTGCTTCCTCAGTGCCATGGTTTTTCACCTATCTTGAATTCCCATCGTCTCGAACAATATACAACAACACCACTAGACAAAGTGGTCAAAGCCACCGTTTCGTTCGCGTAATTCTCGAAATTCGTCTAAAAATGGCAGTAAGGTTTGAATCAGGTCGAAAGCACCAGGGCCGATACTCGCTACATAAGGGTAGAACATCGATCGATCCAGATCTCTTGATGGTAGCTGGAAACCTACTGCGGTCATTACCCACAAAATAACGCTCAAGATAAAAGCCCATTTGATCACACCTATTGCACTCCCCAGTAGGCTATCCAGCCAGCCCAATAATATGAGCTGAACTGCCTTACGAATGACCTTAGCCAGGAAATTGACCACGAAAGACAGGACGAAAAACAATAGCACAAATACGCCCACCAAAACCAGTCCGTACCAGGCCGAACCCTCAGCCAATGCGTTGGCTACTGGCGCAGCAAATTCCAGAGCTGCGAAAATGCCAAAGAAGAAAGCGACGAAAGAAAAAAGCTCGACGATCAAGCCTTTGCTAAATCCCCTCACTGCCGCTAAGCCCAGAATGATGAGGATAAATATGTCGATATAATTCATCTAGGAAGTAAGGAGTCGTTTGGCCACAGCAGATATGACTTTCCCGTCTGCCTGGCCGGCCAACTTCTTGGTAGCTGCGCCCATGACCTTGCCCATATCTTGAGGCCCCGATGCGCCTACCGCAGCAATTACTGATTGGACCTCCTGCTCTATCTCCTTTTCCGAAAGCTGCTTGGGTAAAAACTCTTCGATAACCGCGAGCTCCTGCTGCTCAGTCTGGGCCAAATCGTCCCTTCCCTGTTGCACATAGATTTCGATACTATCCCGACGTTGTTTGGCTGCTTTTTGCAGAAGCTTGACCTCAACATCAGAGGTGATGCCGGCGGCAGCTCCTTTTTCTGTTTCAGCGAGTAGTATGGCAGATTTGATGGCCCGAAGTGCACGAAGCCGATCCTTCTGTTTGCTGAGCATTGCCTGTTTGATTTCTTGTTCTATTTGCGATTTCAAGCTCATGATGACAGCCTATTTTTGCGACGAGATTATATCAACGAATAAATGACCAAACTTAGCGTAAACGTCAACAAATTTGCAACTCTGCGCAACGCACGTGGCGCTAACAATCCCAACATCGTGCAAGCCGTCCAGGACTGTGAGAAATTTGGTGCCGAGGGGATTACGATACATCCCAGACCCGACGAACGGCACATCACTAGACAAGATGCCTATGATATCAAAGAGGTCGTCACCACCGAATACAATATTGAAGGGTACCCCGACCCTCGATACATGGAAATTGTCAAGGATCTGAGACCTACACAGGCAACCTTAGTGCCAGATGGCCCTGATGTGCTCACTTCCAATGCAGGTTGGGATACGGTAGGTAGCGAGGGCTTTCTGCGAGAGATAGTCACAGCGCTCAAAGAGATGGGTTGCCGGGTCAGCTTATTTGTCGACCCTTCGGTAGCTATGGTGGAAGGAGCTGCCAATGTAGGCGCCGACCGCATTGAGCTGTATACTGAACCGTATGCGGCCACCTATCCCATCAGCCCAGAAGAGGCAGTGACGAACTACGTAGAGGCCGCAAAGAGCGCACAAACTCTAGGACTGGGGCTTAACGCTGGCCATGATCT
>JBCCXG010000268.1:0-7918 GCA_039191945.1 Bacteroidota bacterium | reverse complement strand
TTCAACTCCAAGACTACTTTCAATAAATCTTTTAAAAAAATCATGGGTACGTCACCCAGTGAGTACTTCTCACGGGACGTGATGTAAGGAAAACTCACTTCCTACCCTTTTCATTTAATCATAAGTTGGACTCTGTTCCGCTAACAATACCGTTATGTTAAAAAATTTACAACACGCATTTCTATTCACCTTGATTTCACTTACCAGCCATGAACTGATTGCACAGAGCAAACCGCACCAAAACGGCTCTGGGGCCATCTCAGGCCAGGTGGTCGATGGTAAGTTACAAGAGCCCCTTCCATTCGTCACGGTCTTCGTCCGCATGGCCGGATCCAGTGAGGTTTTGACCGGTCAGATTACGAATGAAAGCGGCTACTTCCGAATTGAAGCGCTACCGGCAGGGCAATACGTGATACAATTGCAATTTGTCGGGTTTGAAAGTGTGACTCAGGAGATCCAGATTGACGGCAGCAAAACACACCTTGAGTTGGGTACATTGCTCATGTACGATGATGTGGAAACGCTCGAGGCCGTGGAAGTCACGGCAGAACGCTCCACGATCGAGCAGAAAGTCGATCGAAAAGTGATCAACATCGGGAAAGACCTGGCCACCGTGGGTCCTACCGCCGCAGACCTGATGGTCAATCTTCCCTCGATCAACGTGGATCAGGATGGCGGCATTTCTTTGCGGGGCAACGACAACGTCATTGTGCTCGTCGATGGTAAGCCCACCAACCAAAGTGCATCGCAACTACTTCAGCAAATCCCTTCGGGTTCCATCAAGGCGATCGAACTGATTACCAATCCGTCGGCTAAATATGTACCGGAGGGCATGAGTGGCATCATCAATATTGTGCTTCACAAAAACACAAACCTAGGCTTCAACGGGTCCATCAATAGTGGACTGACGATTGGTAGAAAACTCCGACAGAATGCGGCGCTAGACCTCAACTACCGGGCTCGCAAAGTCAACCTGTTTATCAACTATGCCACCACCGGTGGTCCTTCTCCTACTTGGGGTACACTGGACCGGACGGAAGAAGGATCGAGCGAAGTGTGGTATGCCCTGAACGATCGCAGGTCGCACCTCATCAAAGCGGGCCTCGACGTCGACGTCAGCGAGCAAACGATCCTTTCCTTCTACAGTGTGGTCAATGCGTTCAACAACGAAGCCTACCGATCGACTGATATTGTATTTCCTGACGACGAGCTAAATTTTGGTCAGGCGTATGGCTCCGAAGTGGACAATTTCACTACTACCTACAACTTCGATATCAAGCATCAGCTCAATGAACGGTCCTCGATCGAACTGGAGTTGGATTACAGCCTATTCGATGGAGAGGAAGGTGCTGATTTCGATTTTTATGGCACTGCTTTCGCCGTCTCTGAAGCCACAGAGGTGATGAGCAGTGTCAGAGCCAATACGACCATCAACCTCGACTACGAAAGCAACTGGAGCAACGACAGAAGATTGCAATTGGGACTGGAAGCGCGTATCCAACGTACCGACAACAGCTACGAAACCACCAATCCAAACTTTGTAAGTGGCAACTATGAGTTGGATCGGGACATCTACGCTGCTTATTTCAACTTCAGTCAACAATTGGGCCGTTGGTCTTATCAATTGGGTGCCCGATTGGAATCCTTCGAGCAACAGAGCCTTTACAGCGAAGAAGGGAGCGGCGGGACGTCCTACGATGATCTGATCCGTTCTATTTACCCTTCTGCTTTTTTGACTTACACGCCGGACCCGCAGGTACAACGAGATGCCTTTAACCTCAGCATCAGTCGAAGAGTCGATCGTCCCAACATCAGCCAACTCAACCCCATGCGTGCGTGGAGCTCAGCCCGCATTACGAACGTGGGCAACCCTTCGCTTTTTCCGCAGTTTACCAACTCTGCAGAGTTCAACTATACCCGACAGTTCGAATCCTGGAGTCTGACTTCCGGTGTGTTTTACCGGAGGATTCATGATGAGATCACGCGGTTTGGGTTCAACGATGAGGACAACTCAGGCAACATTCTCTTTTCTTATGACAATTATCAGAACAACTCAGCGTATGGTTTTGAGGTTTCGGGTAACTATCAGGTGAGCCCAAAGTGGAGCCTTACTTCGAGCTTCGACCTGTACGCACAGACGCAAAGAGGCGTGGCACAGGACGTCTTTCGAGAAGTCCAAAATGTGCTTTACAACTTTCGCATGAATCACAGTTTCAAGGCCAACAAAAAACTGACCTTCCAGCTGATCGGCTTGTACCGCGGGGGAAATACCAACCTGCAGTATCGGACGCTTTCTTTCTATTTTATCAATGCCGGTGCTCGTTATAGTCTCTTTGATGGTCAAGGCACGTTGAGCCTCAACTTCAACGATATTTTCCATACCCAGCGTTTTGCCTTTAGCGGGAAGCGACCCGCTCCGCAAGTCGGCCACTATGACTGGGACAGCCAGACCCTCTTCGTGGGCTATGCCCACAAGTTCGGCAAAGGCCAGCGAAGATCCCCGAAACGTAAAACCAGAGATAAGAACGAAGCAAAGAGTGCGGGAGGATTTTAGTAGCGCCGGATGCTGCTTTGGCGAAGAGTGATGAATTTAATATGTGGTCACGGTATTGCCATTCAGTCTCAAAAAGATGGCCTTGCCTTATGCTTCAGGTAATGGTTTCGATGGTAGCAAGCGATCGATTGATGAGATTTTGTCTCCGTGATCGCATTTTGCAACTTCATCAGAAGGCAACATCAATCCACCACCACCGAACCTTTGATCTGCTCACCTTGGCTTGTGGTGATTTCGATCAAGAAAAAGCCCTTGGACTCGATATTGATCTTCTGCTCTGGCCCTATGACTCCCTTCTTATGAAGCTTGCCTGCAAGGTCGACAACCCTGTAGGCAGAACCAACCGACACCTCCCTGACGTAAACCGTGCCATCAGCGGCGGGATTGGGGTAAAAGACCGAAGGCTCAACATCCGGTGAAAGAGCGAGGACACGATCCACTTCGATGGTCGCCGTAAATCTCTCACTCTCCTCGATGCCGTCGCTCACGGTAATCGAAACCGACAAGGTGCCGACGAAATCGGGAGTTGGCGTTATCGTTAAGCTGTCAACCGTATAGTTTTCTCCCTCTCTTATGATCAAAGTATGGTCGTTGGGGTACTCATGGTCACTATCCTCCACGAGAAGGTCAGCCAGAGAAAGCGTGATCGAGGTGTTCTCCTTGATTGCAAGGGGTTGCACCAAACCTGTGATCCTGGGCTCTACGTTTAAGTCCTCCAACGTAAGATCATAATACCTGGAAAGAATCGTGTCGATCCTTCCTACCACCGTCGCGGCAAAGCCCTCATTGTAGGCCGCTTTCCACTCGTCCCATCGAGGCAGGTGAAATTCCTTACTGATCTTGGGGGCTACCTGGTCATAAATCTCCGTAAAGGCGTCATTGTCAACCGGAACCCGCGCCCTGTAGTGCAAGATCCTTTCCTTGATCGTATCGGAGGTGGGCATGAACTTCAGCTCTTCGACCAACTCAGCCGAAGGAAGGATGCCGTGAAACTCAAAATGTGGCGCCATGTTAAAACCCATGACCTCTGATGCCGCTCGGATGTACTCGTCATCTTGCAGCCCATAGGGATTCCAGTCCGGATTGTCCCGGCGGTACTCGTAAAAGTATTTGTGGATGTCTCCCAGGGCCTCCCAGCCAAACATCTTGGCGATGTCTACGATCTTCACCAAACCTCGACTCTGATAAAGTAGCTGATCCCACTCGTTGCTGGGTTCTGGACCAATACGAGACCCCTCGCGGAAGTTCGACGTGAAAATCCAGTCGAAAGTGGCTTGTTCCAAGTTGAGTCGCTGATCCAAAGCATAGACAAAGGCTGAGTCGATCGACTCCCCCATCACCAGACTGTAGACTGCCGTTGCGGGTAAGTGTACGTTGGTCTCCTGCTCAAAAAGCAACGTTGGCATGTTATGTAAGTGCCCATACTCATGAAAAAGAACGTAGTTGAAGGTATTGCTCACCGGCCCATTGTACCATGCCCTGCCTGATTCCACGTCAACGGGTTGTTGCCATGCGTCTTCATAGGGATAGGCATATACTTCAAGTGACATCGGATAGGCAGCTGGTGCGGCCGTAAATTTGGCGTGTGTCTGTCTATCCTGGATGAGATACTCTGAGCGGAAACGCTTCTGCGGCCTCCCCAAAGCCACGTTGATAGCGTCAAAAGCCCCATCCCAAAAAGAAAGGACGGAATCAGGATCGGTCATTTGCGCAGCCATACCATGGGTGATGGTGGTCATGAAATTAGCAGATTCCATGTCTACGTAGGGCACCTCGGCCCTGGCAATCGCGTCCGTGAATTCAGTTAAGGATGTAGCAAAACCTTCTTTGGTACAGTAGTAGGGCGCCTTTACTGCGCCATCCATCTGGAAGGTCAATGGGCCCAACTCATGACCATCCGGAATGGCTACATAAAGCCCGCCCCCAAAAGGGTTGGCGACGGTGATTGTTTTCGCATCTAACTCGAAAGTGGTACTGACCCTTGGAAATCGCCGAAGCTCGTTCCAGGTCTCTTGAATATTCTTTCGATGGGCTCCCACGTATAGCGATAGTCCTTGCCCAATGGCGGCGTCCGGTACTGTTACAGTCACTAGCTCTCCTGCCGGAACGAAATAACCCGTTGGACGCCGTACGTAATCCTCGTCATTGAGGTAGAAGCCAGGGTCCGTCCGATAGTCACCATCAATCGTGAATGAACCACCTTGAAGGCGCTCTGCCGATGTGCTCACCGAACCGGGAAACCGCTCGTGCTCTTTGAACATCAATCCGGCCATATTGGCGACGGTCTCCGAGCTGTATTGGTTGTCCAGAATCCATTGTTGGATTTGAAATTGGATCGCTTTCAGCGGGTCGAAATCCTCCGGGAACTCTGCATTGAATTGTAGCGTAAAAACAAACCCCTGTGTACTAGAATAGGTATCCATGTAGGTGTGGACCGTTGATCGATTCGCATCGTATGACAGATCATCCCAATTAGCCACAAACACCTCTTGGATAGAATCAAGCTGCGTGCTGCTCCAGGTGGTCTGCCCATTCATGTGGTCAATCAGGGCGTTGAGCGCGGATTCCACCTTGGCCGCGTCTCCGGGTAATGCCGGACTTGCAATGGTCAGGTAGTCAATGGACAGATCCATGCTGGGATGGATACTGTTTACCGCATTATTGACAACGGAACCCACCACGAATTGACGCGTTTGGATCTGCTGCTGAAACCCCTGATAGTCCACCCGTTCATCATAGTAGGAAACCGAAGGCGCACCGTTCACCACGTACTGGATCAATGGCGTGTCGCCATCAAATACGAATTTTACAGAAAGGTCATACCATATCCCAGAATCGATCTTGGCCACAAAATCCAGCTTACCTTCACTTTGCAAACCATTCTCATCCAAGATGCCATCTCCAAAAGTCGTTAGAATCCAGAGGTCGCTTTCCCATTCCCTCGCTGTGATGTCAAATCCTTCGAACCTCTGGTCATATTCGGGCTTGGTAGAAAGGATCACCCTGGCTTCCTCACCGTTGCCATTCATGGCTTCTGTGGCCCTCCAATCGCCCTCCACTTTGAACCTCACCAGTATTTCGAGAGAGGCAGTGGAATCAATGGCAGCGCTCAATGCCTCCGGCAAGATGAAGTATTCGCCAGAGTCCAGCGCGACGTACTCCCCACTGGAAAAGTCTGGGGTACCGACAATGGAATCAGGGTCGTAACCATTGATTTGATCATCAGCGCTGGCGTTGAAGTCATAGTTGGCCAGCTGGGCATACATCGAAAAAGCGAAAAAGGAGAATAGGGCGAAGAGGCTTGCACGCATTTTGTCTGAGATGGATTTCATTCTTTCCGGCAAATCTAAAGACGAATGTTGAACCTGAGTAATCCAGTTCCGGACCTGTTGCCACCCTCGGAACTCTATGAAGTAGACACCAGTCGTGAAAGGGTTGGGTCGGTGTCCCTTTGCTTATTTCTTGGGGATCATGGCTGTCGATGCTTGAGATCAGCATCAAAGACCGCCACTTCTGGACGGTTTTTAGGTAAGGAATCAGTTCGAGTAGTTTGGCGCTGGCAATGCCCTGACCGCATATTGGTCTGCGCGCAGGGACTGACTTCCTAGTTATCAATATTTGATTTTGATCGAGGTAATTCAGCCATTCAACGAATGTACAGGCCGTAAAAGCCTGAATTTTCCCTAATTCGCAAGGTCTTAATCTCTCAAACCCACTACAATACAGCTATCAACATGAGAAGGGAACTTTACAAAATACCGGGTAAAGTCGTCGGCCATCACGACCCGGACCTGAACGTCATCATTGACACTTGGACGTCTTTATTTGTCACCCTGCAACAGTGGCAGTCCACGGTTTATCAAATTGGCATCGTCGACTACGCTCCCAAAAACGGCGTAACCGCCTGGGTCATCGACACCAGTCATGCCAGGAGCGTCTTTCCGCCGGAAGTACAGGAATTTCGACGTACCGTAGCCAAGCCTAAGTTGGAGCAGAATGGGGTCAAGTACCTGTTTGTGGTGACGCCGCCTTCTGGTATTGGCAAGTTCTCCGCAGGAAAAACAGCCGAGTTATACGATGATGACAAAGATGGCCTCAAGAGCTACGAAGTCACGAGTGTCGAAGAGGCTTTGGAAATGCTTCGACGAGAGAAGTCAAAAGATTCGATAGGGGCTGTCTCCTAGACTTGCGTAACGCCACACTTTTCACCTACTTCTCTATTCGTTAGCGATCGCAGAAAATACCACCCGGTCTTCGTTTCCCTCGGAATCGACTACGGTGAGGTACTGTTTGCCCCGACGCACTTCGAGTGGGAATGAGGCGGTCCTTTGCGTTGTGCCTAGCAACTCATCATTGAGGTACCAGAACAGCTCTCGCTCTGGGAACTGAGAAGCGACTTTTGCAATCAACTCTTGATGCCGTCCATCGAAATCTTTCGGAATAAACACCTTCGCATCTTGCAATGGATAAATAATCTGCAGGGCATCCCTGTCCATGCCTACCGGACAACTGGTGCGATGTGGTGGTATATTGGTTACTAGATTGCCGTTTTGTCGAAGGTAGTAGTTGATATCTGCTCCAAAGGCCAACTGGTGAACAGGCTTGTGGTGCCCGTGCCAACACTTGGAGCAGACGTGTTGACCATTTTCCACAAAAAAGCGCTTGTGAAACGGACATACCCGTAGCGGTTTCATATTTCTGGGCGCTAAGGTCTCCATGGCTTCTGGACAATTTTGGCCCGCATAGAAACCTGTATGCTTGCAGGTTTGGACCTTTACAAAATGCTTCTCATCGGCTTGAAACCAATCATCCTCCCCACCTGGCAACACCTGGAAGATGTTGAATAGTAGGGGCCCAGCACTGGTCATACCGGCCAAGCCCTTATTGGATTCGCCATCAAAGTTGCCCACCCACACGACCACTGTCCAATGGGGGGTGCTGCCCACGGCCCATGCATCTTTGTGCCCATAGCTGGTGCCTGTTTTCCAGGCAATCGGTCGTTGGGAACTGTATTTCTTCCAATAAAACTCCAACCCTGGCCGAATGAGCTCTTTCAGCTCCTCGAGGATCAAGAGACTAGCGCCGGGAGAAACCAATTCGGTTGAGTAGCCAATCGGTGCGTCTTGGAGGTAGTGAATGTCTTGAAATCGCCCACCATTGGCCAAACCCATGTATAAGCGTCCCATGTCCCAAGGTGTGACTTCCGCCCCCCCCAGTATCAATGGCAGACCATAATCATCCGGAGATCGAAAGAGTGTACTGACACCGGCCGCTTTCATTTGATGGTAAAAAGCCCCCACCCCATAAGCGTTGAGTAGCCGTACCGCCGGGATATTCAGGGAATAGATCAGCGCTTCATTGGCT
>JBCCXG010000267.1:0-7925 GCA_039191945.1 Bacteroidota bacterium | reverse complement strand
CTGTATTTCGAGTCGTCCAAGCTCACCAACAAGAAGAAACCCATTGAGGAAAATATCAAGTATGTCTCATGGATAAAACGCCATGGCGAGGGCAGGGTGTTTTACGTTTCTCCTTCACACAATGCACAGACCATGGAGGACCCGAGAATGTTGAAGTTTTACCTTGATGGTGCACAATATGTTTTGGGAGACCTGATCTGTGATGACTCGCCTGCAGAGTTGTCGGCGGAACTCAAGTGACCTAGTGCCCCATGGAAAGACGCGATCTCATCAAGAATACGGCCGCGGCTGCGGCAGCAATTTCCGTACCCACCAATGTTCCCTCAACCGTTTTCGGAACAGACGCACCGTGTGATAAGGGGTGTGTCGGTTTCATTTCAACTTTAATGCAATAATATCGATGATGCTTCGAATCCTGTTGATACTTTCTATTGCGATGACCTTCGCCATGTGCCAATCATCCACCGAGCGATCTACTGGCAGCCAAACCGATGAGACGAATGAATCTGACGATAAGGTTAGAATCATGACCCTGGATCCTGGTCACTTCCATGCGGCGCTGATCCAGAAATCCATGTATGAGGATGTAGACCCGATCGTTCATGTGTTTGCACCTCCTGGAGAAGATCTGCAAGCGCATCTCGCCCGAATTGAAGGTTTTAATACACGGGAAACGAATCCCACCTCTTGGGATCTACAGATTTATGCTGGCCCCGGTTTTTTCGAGAAGATGATCGCCGAGAAACCAGGCAACCTGATGAATATCTCGGGCAATAACCAGAAAAAGACCGAGTACATCAAAGCTACAGTGGATGCAGGTATTCATGTATTGGCGGACAAACCTATGGCCATCAACGCCGAAGGTTTTGCCCTCTTGGAGGAGGCTTTTCAGGTAGCGGAGGAGAATGGGGTCCTGCTATATGACATCATGACGGAGCGCTACGAGATCACCACGATCATTCAGCGAGAATTGTCTCAAATGCCAGAGGTTTTTGGAGAATTACTTCCCGGCACTCCCGAGGAGCCGGCGATTACCAAGGAGAGCGTCCATCACTTTTACAAATATGTCTCCGGAAGCCCTTTGACCAGACCAGCATGGTTTTTTGATGTGGAGCAGCAGGGTGATGGTATGGTCGACGTAGGTACACACCTGGTCGACCTGATCCAGTGGGAGGCCTTTCCTGAGGTCATACTAGCGAAAGAAGATATCGAAATCACCTCTTCGCGGCGGTGGGCGACGGAGCTGTCAAGGGAGATGTTTGAGAGGGTCACGAAGCTATCGGAGTTTCCTGACTACTTACAGAAGTACGTCGAGGATAATGTCCTGAAGGTGTATAGTAATGGGGAGATCAACTACCAATTAAAGGGAATCAATGCGAAGATCTCGGTCATTTGGAACTACCAGGCCCCAGAGGGCGCTGCTGATACGCACTACTCGATCATGCGCGGCTCCAAATCTGATTTGATCATCGAACAGGGCGAGAAAGAGGGCTACAAGCCTCAGCTATACATCGAGTCAGGTAGCGACGTGTCCGGTGCGCTAGCTACGGCGATCGAGGCGCTTTCTGATCGGTATCCAGGATTGGCGGTGCAGCAGTTGGCGGACGACCGCTGGAGTCTGTTGATTCCAGACAAATACAAAGTAGGGCACGAAGCGCATTTCGCGCAGGTCACGGCAAAGTATCTGGAGTACCTCAAGCAGGGAAAGTTACCTGACTGGGAGGTCCCAAACATGATTGTGAAGTATCATACCACGACCAGTGGTCTGGCGGTAGCTCAGTAATCTCCAACATCCCATATGGATCGACGAAAGTTTTTTTACGCGAGTGCGCTGGGTATTGGTTCATCTTTTTTGGGGCCATTTGCTTGGGCTGACGAAGCTGACGAATTACCAAAAGTGCTCCTGTTGGGTGATTCTATTTCAATAGGCTATCATCCGTTTGTCGTGGAGTTCTTAGAGGGGAAGGCGCACGTCAGTCGACCGATGTTTGAGGACGGCAAACCCGAAAATTGTCAGGGGACTACCCATGGGAGAAAGCACATCGATCGATGGATCGGCAATACCTCATGGGATTTGATTCACTTCAATTTTGGATTGCATGATCTCAAACACGTGGATCCCGTGACCGGCAAAAACAGTCAAGATCCCAATCACCCTCGCCAAGCCGAGCCTCTCCAGTATGAGCAAAACCTTGAGCAGCTCACCCGACGGTTGAAAGGTACCAGCGCCCAGCTGATGTTCGCGACGACCACCCCCTATCCAAAAGAACTGAGTGGGCCTCGTAGGACGTACGGTGATGCTGAGATCTACAATGAAATCGCCCTGAAGATCATGACGCAAAATGATGTGCCGGTCAATGATTTGTATGCCTTCGTATTGCCGCAAATGGAGGCACTCCAGCGTCCCAACAATGTACACTTTACCGAAGGTGGTAGTGGTGCCCTGGGCAAAGAGGTGGCAGAAAAAGCCAGTGCGCTGCTGAAGGGCTAATCACTACTGCCCTACAAAGAACAGTGCATTGATGAAGAGCAGCTTGCCATTGTGCCAAAATGATCGGAAGAGCGGATCATCTACAAAATAGACGATTTGTCCACGGCCTTTGTCCTCCACACCGAAAGCCAACGATTTTGGGATGTCTTCTAATAGATATTCTCCAGCAAAACCGCTTCGAAGGTCGTTTTCGCTCTTGATCACGCCTACGTTTTGACTTCCCAGATAGCCATACCTGGATGATCTAGTCTTTAGGGTGTAGTATTGGTCGCCATACCCAAAAGCCAGCGGATGACTATTGTCCAGCGCAACTTGGAAAATCGCTAAAGAACTGCGTCGAGTGTACTCCCTTTCTTCGTTTTCATAGCGGACAAGCTGCTCCTTCTCGTCGCGCTCTTCGTTTCTTTTTTCGATCAGCTGTTCTTCGACTTCCGAATTAAAGGCCGATAGGGAGGCATAGTCGCTGTCCCTGAATTTTCGCAAAGCACCTTGTACAGCGATCAACTTACCGCCAGCGGATACCCATTCGGAGACCTTTTCCATCTCTTTCTCGCCAAAACCACTGTACCGACCATCGGGCATGATCAGCACATCGTATTCCGAAAGGTCTACGGTGGTGAAGTAGTCCGTACCGAGTACGGTTGCGGGATATTCCAGCTCTTGCTCTAAGAGATGCCATGCGGCGCCGAATGATAAAGTGGAAACACCATCTCCTTTCACTATCGCGACGTTGGGCTTTTCTAGGTACCGGACACTACTGCTTCCCAAGTCGGGTCCACCATCCATGAAGCCCGTATTGATGGCCTGCGCCTGTCTCTCGTATTGGTTGGCCAACATGACGACCTTACCTGGGAAGTTTGCCCCCAGATGCTTGTTGTCACGTTTGGAGACAACGAGCGTTCCTCGGTCATACCGCTTTCCTTCGAAGGTGATGGCTCGCTCAGTAAACCTGCTTTTGATGCCTTCTTTGAGTAAGGCTGCCAGGAACCGACCATCCGCAACGTGGTCCCAATCAAATAGTAGGGCATAGGCGTCAGCTACAACCTCATTGTCGGAGAAATTGGTTATTGAGCCTTTGGTGATGGCAAATGATTGTTCGCTGGCGAAAGCTTCGATGCCATAAGCATAGGGTACACCCCAGGCTGTGACATCGTAGGTCAGCGAGTCTACGATCTTCGTTTTTGGCTCGAAGAGAATGTGCGCGAGTCGGCCTTTGGGCTGATTGGTGCTTACCACCAGGTCTTCTGATTGGATGGAAAAGGAGGAGGATCTACCAGTCTGGTAGTTGTAGCCTCTACCGCCTCCAGACGAGGTACCATATGCTATTTGCATGGAAGTCAACCACGACTTTAGCTGATCAAACTTGTCATCGTTACCATCATATTTGAGGATGAAGGACTTGTATTTAAGCTCGGGCTTGTCGCCAAAAAATCTACTGAATTCCTGGAGGACACGCGCTCGATTCTCCGCAAGCACTTCAATGGTGGCGATACCGGTCGTATGTTGATGTAGGACTCGATCGACTAAGGTCAAGGTGTCACCTTCTTGCTTGAGGATGCCAATGCCACCTCTGCTGTTGCCAGCTTGCTCGTAGGTCATCCCGATCGATCCATTGTAAGTGGGGTAGGTGTCGCCGTAGCTTGGATAGAGCAGGTCGAAACGCTCTTTGGTGAAGTAAAACCAACCTTCATCGTCAAAATACTTGGCATTGTTCTTTCCAATCGTGACCTGAAAGTCACGCTGAAAAGTAGTGATCGCCTCATGATAAGGCTGGGCGGCCGGAGCGAAGTAATAAGGAGAATTGACTCCTTGTTCGTGAAAATCCACATGCACATGAGGTAGCCACTGATGATAGATCTTCATACGCTGCTGCGTCTCGATTTGAGTTTGCCAGGCCCAGTCGCGATTCAGATCGAAGAGATAGTGATTGCTTCGTCCTCTAGGGTCTCGTTCCTGGTGTTCGAGGGCGTTGGGGTCGGGATTGTAAGGCATATTCGCATTTTCCCAGAAAAAGTTGACGTATCGGTCTCGACCATCTGGATTGAGGCAGGGATCGATGATCACCAACGTGTTTTCGAGCCACTCTCTTTTGTCTGAATTAGGCCTGACCAGCTCGTAGATCGTGGATATGGAGGCTTCGGTGGCCGAGACCTCATTGCCATGGACGTTGTAGCTTAACCATATGATGGCTACATCACCCTCAGGCTCACCTTCCAGCAGGCCGGCTCGCTTTAAGTTGTCAGTTCTTATCTGATCGACGTTCTGCAGATTCTTGGGGGTAGAAACGTAGGCCAGCAGTAGCGGCCGTTGTTCATAAGTCTTACCATAGGGAGTGACTTGCACCCAATCCGATTGATCGGCAAGATGCGTAAAGTAGTTGACCAATTGATAGTGGCGGGTCAATTGGGTGCCCGGTTCGTACCCGAGAAAGTCTTTGGGGCTCTGTACTTGGGCCAGCACCATGATAGGGTAAAGGAAGGTGACTAGTAGCGTAGCTCGCATATGCATTGGTTTTTTCGCGGGCCAATTATACGGATTAATGGTATAAGAGCGATCAAATTCAGTCTTCGCTTGCCCAAAGAATCGACGAGTTGCAGGTGTAAAAGCTGCAAAGCCCATCAGGTGATTGAAAAACAGGGAGTTAAACCGAGGGTCCATGAGCCTAATACTGTAAATGATTCCAATTGGATAGTCACTTCGATAACAATAGATGAGCTTTACCAGACCTAATCATTTGTTGACCCAACCGTACTAGCCCAACACAATGCCGGCTTAGGTATTTCAAAATCTTGGGTAGGTGTGCATTCTTTTTGCGGAAGCGAGCCTTTTTTTATTAGCAAGCAAATTTTTATTGAATGACACGGTTTGCTACGCCACTTTTTATGAGAAGTGCCTCATATACCTCTTAGTGGGGATATATATTACCCATTTCTAGGTAGTTGGCCGCCATGGAGTATACCCTGAACTGGGTATTTTGATAGAAAACGGGATAATTTCATCCCACAATCCAAAACAGTTTTGCGCGTTCAATGTTTACTCATCACACCACGAGATAAACATCACATCATTAAATTATGAGCACAACCACTGAAAAACAAAGGGGCCTAGCGTGCCATTGGCTAGATCCGCCTCCCAAAGTGTTACACATCGTACTGAGGAGTCTTCTGCACTCCGAAATCAACAGTAGGATGTCTGCCTATTATTCTTCCTAATACATCAAGCATAAAATCAAATCTGAAATTTCAAAATCATTTGAGTAATGTCAAGAACCACTGAGAGAGTTGAGAAAATCATAGTTGTGGGTGGAGGTTCAGCGGGCTGGATGTCTGCCGCCTATTTGATGAAAGCGACAAATTTCCAGACTACTGTTCAACTGATCGAATCGCCTAATATCCCCAGGATTGGGGTAGGTGAAGCGACACTACCTTCCATCAAGGAACAGTTGTTCGACTTTTTGGAAATTCCCGAAGAGGTATGGATGCCAAAGTGCAATGCCACTTACAAGATGGGCATCAAGTTTGTCAACTGGCGATTGAGTCCAGAGCAAGGTGGCGATAAGTATTATCATATCTTCGGCGAGATGCCTTCCCTTGAGGGCTTCCCTTTGTCACAAATATGGTACGACCTAAAGCGCCAAGGCTTGGATAAGCCGCTGGACTATGCTTGTCATACGTCTCCATATTTATGTGACAATTTCAAGTCACCAAAATATCTGGATGGCAAAAGCGCTGTACATGCCGCTTACCATTTCGATGCCAGCTTGATTGCAGATTTCTTGAAGAATTGGTGCCTAGAAAAAGGTGTCTCCTATATTCAGGATGACTTGCTGTCAGCTGAGCAGGCTGAGAATGGGGACATCGAGTATGTCATCGGAGCAGAAGGTGATAAGTATGCCGCCGACCTCTTCATTGACTGTACAGGATTCAGAGGCTTCCTGATCGATGAGGTGCTCAACGAGCCCAAGATTTCTTTTTCAAAGTCGCTGCTTAACAATAGTGCAGTGGCTATCAATGTCCCTAACAATGGTGATACGGACATCCCTCCGTATACGAGTGCGACCGCGATGACGACTGGTTGGACGTGGGAGACGCCGCTGAAGGATCGCAAAGGGAACGGCTACGTTTATTCCAATGATTTTCAATCAGCGGAGGACGCGGAAAAGGAGCTTCGTCAGTTATTGGGTCCAAAGTCTGATGGCATCAACGCACGCCACGTCAAATTCGAGTCTGCTCGCAGACGGCGATCTTGGGTGAACAACTGTGTGAGCATTGGGCTTGCGAGCAGCTTCCTGGAGCCTTTGGAATCCACTGGGCTGTACTTTGTCTACGCGGCACTCTATCAATTGGCGGAACATTTCCCGACTAAATCGATGAGTCCCGCACTGAGAGATAAGTTCAACGCGAAGATCTCTTACATGGTCGATGACGTGAGGGACTTCATTGTGCTGCACTTCTGCACGTCTCCAAGGGAGGATACGGCCTACTGGAGAGCCAACAAGTACGATCTTGAGATTTCCGATTCTTTGCAGGGTATACTTGATCTGCAAAAGGCAGGTATTCCGATTAAGCGAACCTATCGCTCTAATGAGGCACTTTATACCAGCTTCGAAGCCGCTTTTGACCGTTTCTGGACCAACTCGAATTACCAGTCAATTCTCGCTGGCGTCGATTATATGCCAGAGATGACTACACCGATGCTCAACTACTATCCCGACATATTCGGTAGGGCACAGGACGTAATCAGTCAAGTAGAGGCGGAGTCGAAGGAATTGATGGATAAGCTTCCTTCCCATTACGAGTACCTAGAAACACTGGCGAAACCAGCCCTACAGGGCACATAAGTTGACTTGGAAATGCCCTGAGGTTTTTGATCTTGGGGCATTTTTAAAGTTCCAGGTATTTCTTCCCGACGTACTCCTTCAATTAGTATGTACTACAGCGAAAAGCCGGTTTTGCTGCACACTGACCTTGTCCTCAACAGAGGATGCAAACTCTAGTGTGTTGCTGGGGTAACCAAATTTTTCCGCTAGGATGCCAAAGACTTGTATCCTTCTTGAACTCATAGGTGGTGTAAATCTGTACTTGCCTTTCATAATTGTTACTGCCTCGCGATGTTAAAAAATGAAACTACATCCGATCCAGGCGAACGGCGCTTTCTTTTCGACGAGTTAGCTCTTTTACAAGGTAAACAACAATTCTCAAAGACCAAGCGCTAAGCCCATTAGAGATTGAGCTTGGCGATTGCATTCAGATGCGATCAATGACGCGGTTCCTAATAGCTCATAGCCTCCTTCACCATCTCGCTGGATCCAATGAAAATGGGACTTCGTTCATGGAATTTGTTGGGTTCAAGATCAAGAAGTCGGTTCTAGAAAAGCAGTCCAAATAGACGACATCACCCTGCATGGGGTGGGAAGGGTTGTTTACTCATCCCG
>JBCCXG010000266.1:0-7955 GCA_039191945.1 Bacteroidota bacterium | reverse complement strand
CTCTCTTCTCCGATGGCCTCAAGGTAGCGACCGAGGTTGTTGCCGTGCTTCTGCTCCTCTCGAATGAAGAGCTGTACGGCGGCAGGATAAGCTGCATCTCCTTGCTTCTCCGCATACCTGATTGCAGCCGCGAGCAAATGAGATCCGTCACTGGTCTCTCCTAGCTGCCAGGCTTTTAGCGAATACAAGACTTGGGACTTCTCCTCTTCGGTTATCGCTGGAGGAGTATCCCAATCGATGCGCGGGAGTTTGAGGTTGCTTTCAAAATGATTGTACCAAAATTGGGAGGAGTGGATCATGATTCATCGGTTTGTTTTATCAGTGCAACGAATTGCCGAGTCACATGATGAACTACTTAACAGGAATTAAGAAAAGACTGCACTTTTTTGCGAATTCCCAGGCGACAATCACCCTTGATCATCCGCCCTAATCATACCGCTCTGCCATCTCATACGCCGTGTCAAATATGGCGTCCGTCGGCGGAATCTTCCAGTCACAATTGTAAAGGGTAATCATGGCCCATGACTTCTCGGGCAAGATACCGATCCACGATCGATAGCCCCGGTCTCCTCCAGAGTGCTGGATCCTTATGCCATCATCGCCTCGCCAACTCGCCGGACCGACAAACCAGCTAACACCGATACCCCTAACTTCGTCAAACTCCCGTTGACGAGTGGTCAACAACTCATAAGTTGCTTCGCTGAAAATCGCCTTCCCATCATAAGATCCTTTGTTCAAGTAGGCAAGAGCATACTTCACCATCTCGTCGATGTTGGCGTTGAGCGTGCTCGAAGGTGCATGCTCCCGATTGTAGGGATAGACATCACTGACTTTCATCTTGGCCCTTTTGATGTGAGGACTCGTGGCGAGCTCCTGCGGAACATCAGGTTTAAAAAAAGTGCTGTTGCTCATCCCAATCGGGGTCATAATTTGGGTCTTCATGTAATCCTCAAAGGACATCCCCGAGGCTTTCGCAATGACGTCGCCCAATACTTCAAACCCGTTATTTGAATACTTGAAATCCGTGCCGGGCTCAAAGTTCAGGCCCTTACTCTTCAAACTTCTCACCTGACCCTCCAGCGCCTCGTCGTCATACTTGGGTTTGTTCCAGTGATAGTTCATCACATCAGGAACTCCTGCACTGTGCGTAACCAAATGTCTAATGGTGATGTCCTTGTAACGCGGATCTTTCAATTGGAAGTAGGGCAAGTACTTGGTCACCGGGTCGTCCAGATCAATCTTTCCCTTTTCCACTAGCTGTGCGATGCCTGTCCCGACGAAAGTCTTCGAAATCGAGGCCAGGTGAAAGATGGAACTGGTAGTCACGGGGTCTTTCGTATCCAGGTTCTTCACGCCAAACCCTTTGGCGTACAGCACTTTTCCTTTGCTCACAATCCCCACTGCAAATCCTGGAAGTTGCCCTTCGGCCACGTGCACCTGACACAGGGAGTCGAGCAGTGCCTCGTCCGAAGCACTGAGGTCAATGACCGGCTGGGCCCAAATCGTGAGTGAAGAAATGAGGAGAATAGCTATGACGGCGCACGGGCCTGATAAGGGTTGTTGGTTGGGTCTCATCTCCGAAAGGTCATCCGAAAAAACGTCGAAACCAAAGGGTCTGCGCTCAACCGTAAAAAAGAGCTGACTCAGTCCTTTGACCCGTAGGGCCCAAAAACCTTCGTCACTTTCCGCTCCGTATTCTCATCATCTAGTATGATCACATAGTATTGATCTCCGCCGGGCATTACCCTGATCAGGATATGTCCCTCGGTGCTTTTGTAAGCACGCTTCAGGTTGGGACCGATGAAATTGACAGCGGCATCCAATAAGTTAAGGGTGAAAATGTCGCGATCATCTGGATAAACCGCCCTGGAGGTCAACCGGCGATAGACCTCCTCTCCTGGATGATCAGAGGACCAGCTTTGCTGCACCCAGACGCGGGGCTTGAGCGTGGCGACATAAAAAGGGTTTTGCGAGTCGCGGTTGCCGTGGTGGTTGAGGGTAGCCACGTCTACTTCCCCAATCGCAGGAGCACAAGGTGTCTCCACATCATTCCATTTGGGGCCACCCAGGTTGATGATCCCTGGCATGTCGCCACCCGTGAAGTATTTGAATTTGCCATAGTCAATGCGTATTGCAAGACTCAAGGGGTTTTCACTGGGCCGCTGCCTCCAAGGCACACCTGTCGTATCCGGGAAATATTCAAAGGTCTCCGTGCCTCTGCCGGTCCAGATCGTACCATTCGCCTTGATGCCCTTCACCGAAAAGGACGGATAGGCACCTTTGTTCTTAGTAAGCACAATTTGATCATCAGTTCCTACCCTCAACATGGCGGCCTTCATACCCTGCTTCGTCTGATAGTCAAGAAAGGACCAATAGTTCTCGAGGGTACGAAAGCGCTCGGCATACTCGGGGTTGGCCACTTTAAGTTCCGCAATGAGTTGTTTCGTGTGAACAGGGTAATCGTAGTTGGGGTAGCCCCTATCGATCATCATGCCAATAGGCAGAGCATCTCCGACGCCAGTCACCCCCGTCAAAACATACTCACCTTTCTGGGACCGAGGAGCTTCTGCGTACCAGGCCCCGCAATGGTCATCGTGAAAATGAGTGATAAATCCATAATCCAAGTTAGCTTCCTCACCGGCCGGATGCATCATCCGGATGTAATCGACAATCCATTCGTAGGGCTTCTTACTGTAATCAGGATGGATCTGGGAATTGCGGGGGCTGTGAATGCGCTCGCCGTAAGGATTCATTTCCCCCGCATCGCAAAGCATCGTGGTGACATCTGGAAAGACATAGAAAGCGGCATCCCCCCGACCTGTATTGATATGGTGCAGGTCCATGTAACCTTCTTGCCACGCTGGAAGCGCCTCCCCGATGACAATCACCTGTGACAGAGCGTGAAGATTGGACAATAGGCAGATAAATGCAAGTAGCTTTTTCATGATGATCAGGTGAAGCTCAAATCTTTGGAAAGATCGTTACTGGAGGACGATACCTTTGATTAAGGCTCTGTTAATTCCATCAACAAATAAAAAACCAGCCCGCCCGAATGGACGAAGCTGGTCATCATTACTAACCATGCGTGGATTTATCTTCTAAGAAGACGCAATGTGCTCACTACGCCCTCTCGCTCTACTTGTAAGAAGTAGGCTCCACTAGCAACATGGCCAAGGAAGTCTTCCAATGAAACGGACTGCCAGCCCACCTGTGTAGGGGTCACCGTCTCCCGACTCCATACTTTGCCGGCACCGTCACTGAGCATTAGATGTACGGGAGAAAGGCTGGTGGCGAGATAGTCCAATTTCAGCGGACCATCCGTAGGATTGGGGTATACATTGAGATCAGGTTGTGGGTCATCATTGGTGGAGGCAGTTAAGCGAGCATTTGCAAAGCTCAACGCTATGTCAAGATTACCCGGGATGGACCAATTGCCTGAATCATCCCTGACCATGCTTTTGACTTTGCAAGAAGCGCTGCCATCGGCGCTTGCTCTTCGCGCGTCATTGGTTACGGCACTACCTGCGGTTACGGTCACGATGCTTGTGGATCTGAACTTGTAAACCTTCAAATCATCGAACTCAACCTGCGTTTGATTGGTACGTAACGATATCGAGCTGCCGGACTTGATCGGCTCAGGGTCGATCCACTTTAGCAGTAATTCATTGTTTTTAAATACTTGCAATACACCATACCCAGGACTGTAGGTGACCCGATACTTAGCCCAATCATTGTCCAGGGTCACATCCTCTGTGGCACTCAGGCTCAGTTGGTTCGCTATGGTCTTGTACACCCGGACCTTATTGTCTCCAGCAAACCAGATCAGGTATGAGTTGCCTCGCTGGCTCTGCGTGGCGTCGTCCGCCATGATGTGGATACCAAACTTCCGGGGCCCCGTTGTGGAGATCATTTTTGCGGAAAACTCATACAAATAGGGGAGTCCCGATGCTTGCGAAACAAAGCTGCTGAGTTTCGTATTGTCCGATGCGAGGTCCGACTGCAATAGGTGGCCTTCACTGATGGACCAAATCCCTGCACCGGCCGTATAGCCCCCATAGAAGACATTGAAGTTGTCATTGAAGAAACCATTACCGCGGTTGGCATACCAATTGTCGCCGTACTTCTCCAACACCTGATAGAATCTACGGGTCACACCCACGTTGTCATTGTCAGTAAAAGTCACTGCAAAATCACCGGTCTGGACGCTACCATTGGCCGTTAGCTGCGTGGTAGGCAACTCGAGATCCCGCACTTCCTCAGGTCCACAAGCGTTTTGCGAGGTATAGCGGTAGTTCTTTTGAGGGATGCAGTTGCCACATTCGTAAATGGGAGCATACACGGAGGAGACTCCAATACGCCGCTCCAGGTGCAAATGAGGTCCGGTGGAACGGCCCGTACTGCCCCCGATGCCCACGACGCAACCACTTTCGACGCGATCCCCCACCCTAACGGCAAAAGTCCCCTCGCGGAGGTGGGCATAGTAGGTGACGGAGTTATCATCGTGCCGGATGCGCACCAAGTACCCGTAGGCACCAACGTAAGCGGTCTGAATAACTATGCCGGCAGCAGCCGCGACGATAGGTGTGGGATTGGAGAAGATATTGGAGGGGATCTCAAAATCTACGGCAGGATAGCCGTGCCTGCCACTATCGTTGAAGCTGAAGCCGCAAGTGCTACTACTACCCGGGGAGCCTGTCGGCGCCGGGGTTCCCGAGCGTGTGACGCATCGACCATTACCTTTTTCAAAAGGTAGCCGAAAAGTAATAGCCTCCGCCCTAGCTGCTAGCGGAGTGGTAGATGGATCCTGACCAGGATTGACTAGGTGCAATTTCTCCTGTTTTTTGCTCCACCCTAAGGGTATAAGGTGCTCCCCACGCACCATGACCTTTTCCTGCCAGGTCCCCAGGTGGAACCCATCGATGGAAGTGGCTGAGCCATGCACAAAATGATCGTAACCATCAAAGTATCTATCATCCATTGCCCCATAAATGAGCTGGGACTTATCGGGGGATAAGATAGGCGTGGAAATGTAGTGCTTCGTGATCGGCAGGCGATCAAGGACGCCTGTTTCAAGATCGTAGGTATACACTCCTGCATGATCGTTGAGCTCCTCAATATTCATCATTTCGAATAGCACTTTGCGATCGCTGATGTAATCGAACGGCGCTGGGACGAAGTGATCAGGTACGACATCATCAGCATCGGAGAAGACAAGCTGCCTACTCCCATCAGCGGAAGAAAGGTAGAAGTTGAAATGGCCGGTCATGTACAGGTCTTGCTCCACATGCACGATGTCACCAGAGGGAAGCATAAGTCCCGCATGCAGGTACATGTCCGCGGAAACCTGCGCATATTCCGGGAGCTGAGATGTATGGACGTACTGCGTCGGCTGGCTAAGGTCAGACCGTAGCACCTCCTTCCCCTCGGCAAGTACTTCCGGACTTTCCCCACGTCCGGCAGACTGATTAGACGGAGCACCCGTTCGGAGTAGGGTATTGTTATCTAAATACAAAAAGGGTATTTGCGCTCCCGCTGAAATGAACATCAGGCACAATGCCAGTAGCGTGATGGAGCATCTTATGATGGATGGATTCGTTTTCATAAACACATGGAAAAAAGTCGGTCAACACGATTAATGAAAGGCCGCACTCCTGTCAAAGAGGCGGCCGATCAACTTCTTCTTTAACATCTATTTTTTAATCAGGCGAAGGGTGCTGATGTCACCGCCTTGCCGGACGCGGAGCACGTAGCTACCCCCTGCCAGGTGACCTACTATTTCATCGATCTTCAACTGCTGCCAGCCCATCTGCTTAGGCTCCCAGACACGCTCATCGATTAATCTACCCTGCAGGTCCATTAATGACAATTGGACCTTGCGAAACCCAGTAGACAGGTACTCCAGGGTAGCACCCGAGCCATCGATTGGATTGGGATAAACCATCACATTTGCGGCTAAGTCATCCAGCGGTTGTGACCCCAGGCGGGCATTGGAAAAGTTGAGTACGACGTCCAAATTCCCCGGAAGCGACCAGTTGCCCTCATCGTCTCGTACCATGCTCTTGATCTTGCACGAAGCGCTACCATCTGTGCTCGCCCTGCGAGCGTCCTTTGTAACCGCCGTACCCGCAGTAACAGCCAGCGTACTGGCAGATCGAAACTTGTAGACTTTGAGGTCGTCAAACTCCACCTGGGACTGATTGGTCCGAAGTGAAATAGAGCTGCCTATCTTGATAGGATCTGGGTCAATCCATTTAAGTAGCAACTGATTGTTTTTAAAGACCTGCAATACACCATAGCCCGGGCTGTAGGTAATTCGATACTTGGCCCAGTCATTGTCCACGGTGACGTCTTCCGTTGCGCTTAGGTTCAGTTGGTTGTTGATGGTTTTGTAGACCCTCACCTTATTGTCCCCCGCAAACCAGATCAGGTACGAGTTGCCTCGCTGACTCTGCGTCGCGTCGTCCGCCATGATGTGAATACCAAACTTCTTAGGTCCGGTAGTGGAAATCATCTTTGCCGAAAACTCGTACATATAGGGCAGTCCAGATGCTTGTGAGACAAAGCTGCTCAGCTTGGTGTTATCGGAGCTTATATCGGATTGAAGTAAGTGCCCGTCACTGACCGACCAACTACCAGCACCCAATGTATAGCCTCCATAGAATACATTGAAGTTGTCATTGAAGAAGCCATTTCCCCGATTGGCGTACCAATTACTACCGTATTTTTCGAGCACTTGATAGAACCTGCGGGCCACCCCCACGTTGTCATTGTCGGTAAAGGACACCTGAAAATCACCGGTATGAGAAGTACCTCCCACACCCGAGATGGAAGTGGTTGGGATCTCCTGATCCCCGCTCGGCGCACCTCCACCACCACTACCTCCTCCATCGGATGGTGGAGTGCAAGGTGTTCCAAGACTGTTGATTAAAGCAACATAATAGGCCTCCGCAAAACGGTCCCTCCAGGTATCATTTAACAACTTGACACGATCAGGGGAGTCTACAAACCCAATTTCGCTAAGGTTGCCTACGGCATTATTGCCATTGAGCACACCCAGCCGATACCCTAGATAAAGTCGATCTTCAGCAACTCTGCGGCTGACCCACTGGCCCTTCTCCACCATGCGGTTTTGTACCTCGTTGGCAAATGCGATGTTGCTGCTCCGTGGTGAGTTGCTCGAGTTGCTCCAAAACGTCTCGGTGCCGGTGCCGCCCCCAGCGTTGCAATGGATACTGATGAATCGGTCCGCCCCCCAGCTATTAGAGAGGGTTCTTCTTTGAGTCAGGGTCGTCCATCCATTCCTGGTCGTACGTGTCATTCGGACCGTCCAGCCTGCGCAGCTGCTTTCGATGAGGTCTCGGACTTTCAATCCTACGGCTAAGGCCGTGGAATGCTCAGTATCCGTCCGACCGTCTGGATTCCCTCCGCTGGAGGTGTAGCCGTGTCCAGGATCCAAAACGACGACTTGTGCAGATCCTACCGCATACATCAAGAAAAAAGTAAAGATAAAAGCCCAACGGGCCCATCCTGGGTTTGGGTAAAAAGTCATGATGTGGTGAAGGTTTACGGTTAGAATTCAAGATTGGCGACGAAGATCCGACCAGAGAGTTCGTCTGAAAAGGCGACCTGCTTGCCGTCTGAAGAAACGTCCGCCCACATCTCAGCCCGATCGATGGAATTCGTCAAAGGCTGACGCTTAAGATCATCAATCGGGATGTAAAAAAGCTCCGAATTTGACACATCATGACCGTCAATGCTCACATCTCTGAATGTGAGCACCCCACGATTATCTGGCATCCAGCTACTCGCCAAACCGATACCCAAAGACTTCCGAGGCGTCGAACCTTCCACTGGGTACAGGTACATGTCGGCTCCCTCATGAGCGATCACCCATTGCCCATCAGGCGATATGACCGGATGATAATACTGTCCGGCCTCCTTGGTAATGATCCACG
>JBCCXG010000265.1:0-7991 GCA_039191945.1 Bacteroidota bacterium | reverse complement strand
TCGTTAGGGACGTCAACAACTGCATCACATCGCGGGACTTCTATATCGCCACCAATGGCCGTTTTGTACTCTTTGTCGACCCTGCCGCTACCGGTGACCAGTCTGGGGCGCGTTGGAGCAATGCCTTCACCGACCTGCAGGCTGCCTTGGATACAGCGGCCGAACTCGCTGGCCCAGCGTCAGAGACAGAGGTGTGGGTAAAGGAAGGTATCTACTATCCTGATGTGCAATCGTCCACTAATCGCAATGCAAGGATCGCACTCCGAAACAGGGTCTACTTGATGGGTGGTTTTGACGGGACAGAAACGTCACTCAGCCAGCGAGACATCAGTAACAACGAAACCATCCTATCGGGCGACATTGGTGTCGCCAACGACAGCACGGACAACAGTTTCGGCATGATGACCGTCCGTGACGATGTGACGGATCATACAGTGGTGGACGGTTGGACGATACGTGGGGCATTTGCCTTGTCTACTGCCTCTGGAAACGGCGCCATTGCCATGATCGGAGATGTCGGAGACCTCTATGTGAGAAACTGTACCTTCCTCTACAATCTATCCAATCAAGGCGCGTGCATTGCCATGCGCGAAGTAAGCAACACGACCGCGCAACTGCATGTTGAATACAGCTTTTTCGCGATCAATGGCTTTGAGACCACCAGCGGCTATATAGGTAGCGCCATTCACGTGAAAAACCAGGCAACCGTCTTCAATAGTTTCTTCATTGAAAATAAGAGTGGCGTCGGTGGTGTGTTCTACCTCAACCCAGTGGGTGCGGACCTTACAATAACTAACTCCACGCTCCACTCCAATCGTACAGGAAATGTAGGTTCGGTGCTGTTTGATGCTTCCCCCGGTGCCTCCACCTTGACCCTTCAAAACAGCATCGTATGGGACAACTTCGGACCCACGACCGTGTCAATGCCTTCGACCTCAACATTCTCGGGCAATAACAACATTTATCCCGGGTCACTCAACGGTAGTAACAACATCAACGCCAATCCGGAGTTCTTCGACGCGGGGGCTTTTGACCTGCGCATCAGACACTGCTCCCCTGCAGTCGATGCCGGCGACAACAGCTTTGTCCCCTCCGATGCCACGGTAGATCTTTCCGGAGATCCTCGAGTGGTCAATGTCGTTGACATGGGTGCCTATGAGAACCAGATCACGCCAATCTTTCTCAGTGCTTCTGAAATTGAAGCAGTTTCCTGTAATGGCGGAGCAGATGGCAGTATATCTGTCAATGCCGGGGGAGGAAGCGGTTCACCGCTGGAGTATAGCCTTGATGGCAGCACTTATGTCGCTGCGGGCTTGTTTCCGAACCTGTCGGCTGATACTTACACAGTCTTTATTAGAGACACCGGCGATGCGTGCGTCTCCACAGAGGAAATTGTGGTCAGCGAGCCCGATGCGCTATCGCTCTCGACCACCGTCACTAACGTGGGTTGTCAAGGGGATCTGACGGGAAGCATCAGTGGCACCGTCACCGGAGGCAGCACGCCCTACCAGATAAGCTTCGACGGCGGCACCACCTTCCAGACTGCCCAATTCGCCTCGCAATTTGATATTACGGGATTGGGGGTAGGCAATTATGACCTCACCGTGGTAGATGGAAATGGATGTACCCTATTGTCGTCGAGCCCCACGACGGTCAGCGAACCCGCCGTACTTAGCGGCACCTTGACTCCAACAGAAGTGAGCTGCAATGGAGCGGACGACGGTATCATAATTGCATCTCCCGCAGGAGGTACGGCCCCCTACCAGTACAGTCTGGACGCGACGAACTTCCAAAGCCAGCCAGCTTTCCAAGGCCTGGCTCCTGGGGCATACGATGTGACCTTTCAGGATGCCAACCTATGCATGATTACCCTGTCAACTACGATTACTGAACCTACTGCACTTTCGTTGAGCTCAGATTCGGTAGCCAACGTCAAGTGCTTCATGGGAGCTGATGGTTTCATCGCGGTAGCCGCCTCTGGCGGTACCGCTCCCTACACGTATAGCAATCAAGGAAGTACTTTTCAAACGTCGTCCCAATGGACGAACCTCACCTCGGGCTCTTATACGATTTTGGTGGAAGATGGCCGCGGCTGTGAAGCCACCACGAATGTCACAGTGGATGAGCCCGATTCCCTAAACGTAGTAGTGACGGTCACAGACCCTTCGTCGTGTACCGTTGCTGACGGACAGCTGACTGTGGCAGTCACTGGTGGTACTACCCCTTACAATTATCAGTTGGATGGTGGCAGCTTGGTTAGTACGAATGTATTCGCCGGGTTGGACGATGGTAACTATCAGCTCACCGTGATAGACGCCAATAATTGTACATGGTCAGACCCCATCGAGCTCCGAGATCCGGTAACTTCATCGGTTGCCGTGGTCCCAAAGGGCGTCAGTTGCTTGGGGGAAGACGACGGCAGCCTCACGATAGACGTCAGCGGTGGTAGTACACCCATCACCTATAGCCTTGATGGGGGGCCTATGCAGTCTGAAAATGTGTTCGGCGGATTGTCGTCTGGTACGTACACGATAGCGGTGAATGAGGCCAATGGATGCCGCCAAAGTATCCAAGGCACGGTAAGTAGCCCCGACTCCCTGAGTTTCACGACCCTGCTCACTCCGATCCAATGTGCTGGCGATGATACAGGTCAAATCGTCATCCAAGCGGTGGGCGGTTCGGTCCCCTACACCTATAGCTCCGATGGCAGTACGTTTGTAAGCACTGATACATTGAGCGGACTCAGCGCAGGGCAATACACGATTGCCGTACAAGACGCCAACAACTGTGAAGTGAGTGAGCAGGTGACGCTTTCCGAACCTGGTGCGTTGACCATCTCCCTGGACACTATCATAAATGTGAGTTGTTTCGGGGCTGCCGATGGAGCTGTGCTTACCACTGCAAGTGGGGGATCAGGAATAATATCCTACCGTCTAGATGGGAGTGCTTCCCAATCCAGTGGCCAGTTTGGTCAACTCGGGCCGGGCGCCTACGCAATTACTGCAAACGACGAAAACCAATGCTCAGTGCAGTTAGACGTTCTAATCGCAAGTCCCGACAGCCTGCAGGCCACTACCTCCTTTGATGGTAATACCTTGACGATAGTCATGACTGGAGGCACAGCACCCTACAGCTATCAGTTAAATGACGAAGACGCCCAAACCGACAATGTGTTTGAAAACTTAGTCGACGGCGAATACCAAATCGAAGTAACCGATGCCAACGGATGTCCCCTATCGATTGTGGAACAGGTGGTCGTGTTGGCGGTCCAGCCGACGAGTGAGATCATTGTATATCCTAACCCGGCCCGCGATGAAATACGAATCCTCATCGCCGATACGGAGGCTACTGTGACGTTGTGGGACCTGGAAGGACGTTTGATAGGCAACGGTAAAATCATCAACGGACAACGACGCATTCCAGTGCACAACATCGCCGCCGGCGTTTACCAGGTCCAAGTCAAGACCAGAGGTCGGGTGGAAATCATCAAAGTCAGAATTACGCATTGATCCATAGAGCAAAATTTCAGTTATTCCCACAACAACAACCGGGAAGAAGGGCGGTGCTGGATCATCGCCTTTCTCTTTTATCATCACTTCATTGGGTCTCCCCAACAGATGGGATGCGCACCAACTCTATACTCCCTTTCATTCATTGCGAAAGAAGCCACGCCACACGATCGTAGGAGATGACATAGTGTATGAGGATAGTGACTGCCAGCCCAAGGCCCATTCCTGTGTGACCCAGTTGGTACAAGGCCCACGAGCCAAAACCCAGCATACAAAGTTCAATGACAAGCCGGACAAATCCGGGCACCACGACAGGCGCATTGCCCGAACGGCTGGGATCATCGGGTACGGCGAATGTGACCCAAATCGCTCCTATGACCACCGGCAAGCCGATAGCAAGCAGAAACCGCCACCAGCTGTCGGTCTGCTTCCATCCCCATAGGCCTGTGACAAATAGCGCCGTGAGCTCGAGTAAAAACCTCAGTGCTAAATTGAGTGGATGTGATCCCATGAATGCCTGGTTTTGACTTTGGAATTTATGAGAATTCAACGTATCTCCTCGTTTTTTCCTTGCAACTCGATCGCAGGCTTTCCTCTACCGCGCATCATCGAAAAATTATGAGCGTCGCTAAATGGTCCGATCTTGCCTTCGCTTTATAGTCAAGGTCGACTCAACAAGACAAACTCGGGTCCCAATCCTTCTCAACAGTCCTAACAACAGTGCCGGAGAGCGAAAGTTGAATGCCAAAAATCACCACCTATCAGGATTGGGCTTGTCAATCTGGCCAAGTGTCATAAACTTCACGACGTGGCCCTAACGGTAACGATCGACTAGGGCATGAGTCAGCTTCAACGAATTTGTAAGCAGAAAACGATTACTTTACCAAGAGGACCTCGCATAGTAAGGGCAGCGGATTGGATGTGCCAAGGTCAATCGCCCAATGACTACAGATGACAGAAAAATTTGCACAACGAAAACATGGCAAGTAAATCAACCCCAGTAGGGAATCACCAGCGGAAATGGATCATGCTCGTCGCCATCATCAGTCTAACATGGCAGGGGTGCGAGCAGGGCACGCGTCCAGAAGAACGGGCAGAAGAGGTTCCGGAGCTGATGGTCGAACTCCCCTATGAGAATATCCCCTTAACCTCCCTGGTGGGCCTTGAGACGAAAGGTGAGAACTGGCAAATCGTTGGAAGCGTCGTATCCGATTTCCAAGAGAGGCATCACATAGGCACAACAAAAGGAACGGGAGTACTGCTGAACCAGCAAACACCAGAACAAAAGGCCCACATTTTCACAGGGTTTGATCATGGAGACATCGAGCTAGATATTGAGTTTCTGATGCCAAAAGGATCCAACTCAGGCATCTACTTCCAAAGCAGATACGAAATTCAGCTCTATGACAGCTGGATGGTAGAAGCGCTTGAACCGAAAGACTGTGGAAGTATCTATGAACGATGGGATCCATCCAAGCCGGATGGACAACAAGGCTACGAGGGGCACCCACCGCGGATCAATGCAGCTAAAGCCCCGGGATTGTGGCAGCACTTTCACATAAAGTTCAGAGCTCCCCGGTTTGACGCTAACGGAAACAAAACTGCCAACGCCGTCTTCGAAGAAGTCATTCATAATGGAGTAACAATTCATGAAAACGTAGAGGTAACCGGACCAACACGGGCAGCGATAACGGATGATTCAGAAGTGCCAGTCGCACCCTTGATGATCCAGGGAGACCATGGACCCGTAGCCTTCAGAAACATCCAATTCAAATTGTACCAAGAAAACACTTTATCCCTTTCCAACCTGACTTACGACTACTACGAAATTGAAGATACCTACGAGAAGTTTCCTCCTCTCGACAGCATCCCCGTAGTCTCCTCTGATACGACTTCGTCGATGAATATTGATCAGCTATCAAAACGTCAGAATGGCGTTGCCTTTAGCTTCAAGGGTAATCTCAATGTGACTGTACCAGGCGATCATTTGTTCTTTCTCTCGGCTCACAATGGAGCCAGGTTGTTTATTGATAATAACGAGGTCGTCTCAGAGGAGGAAGATCGGGCCCTCACGTCCCTGACCGCAGGCACTCACGATATTCGGCTGGATTACTACAATACCAAATGGAGAAAATCCCTGGTGCTCGAATATGAGGGACCCAAGCAACAGCGAACAACGCTGGAAAGAGTGGGTCGTGGGAGTGTTCGTCGGGAACCAGAGCCCTTGCACGTCGACCCTCTGCAGGACCAGGCTGAGATGGTCAGATCCTTCGTTTCATACGGTAATGACAAACGGACGCACGCCATTTCCGTGGGTGACCCGGCTCGGATACACTACAGTTACGATTTGGAAAGTGGTTCGTTATTGCAAGTCTGGAGAGGAGGATTCGCGGATATGTCACGGGCCTGGGTAGGAAGAGGACCGACGCAATTGCTCCTTCCACAAGGGATGGCCGTTCCCCTGATCGAAAGTATCATTTCAGAAAAAGGTGGGCGGTCCAATGAAACAGCAACAGAGGCATTGGACTATCAAGGTTATGCCATTGACGAATCTGGACGACCGGCATTTCGATACACAAATTCCGTCGTTGATTTTGAGGATGCGTACCGGCCCTCTCCCGATGGCAGGGGCCTGATCCGGTCGTTGTCCAACCATGGAGAGACGACCATGACAGTGCGTGTGGGGGTAGGTGATTTCATCGAGGAAGTCCGGGCATCATGTTTTGTGATCAATGGCAATCACTACCTGGAAATGATGGGTGGGCCAACGCCATTATTGAAGGAGTCAGACGGAAGACAGGAGATGTTGCTAGAGGTCACCCCCAAAACCCAAGTAAGTTATGCCATCATCTGGTGATCAAACACGATCCAAAATTTTATATATAGTGATGAGAAAAAGCTCCTTTCTTTGTTTAGTCCTACTGATCTGGGCAGTCGTTGGTCTCGCGCAAGACAGAAACGCAGGCTACTACACCATAGAAAAGATCAAAATTCCAGAAGGTATCTCCCTTGAAGGAGGAGGAATGGCGTTCAATGTTGAAGGGCAACTCGGGGTCGTCACACGCAGAGGTGAGCTGTGGTTGATTGATGATCCAGGTAGCTCAGATCCGACCTTCTCCCGATTTGCCCACGGTCTACATGAACCCCTGGGGCTTGCCTTTAAGAATGGCTCGTACTATGCCAATCAACGAGGCGAAATCACAAAGATCACAGATACCAATGGAGATGGCCGGGCAGATCTTTATCAACCCATCACCACCTGGGAATTGAGTGGCAACTACCACGAGTACTCCTATGGTCCCCTCTTCCTTCCTGATGGGGACATGATTGTCACCCTCAACCTTGGGTGGAAAGGACGGGGAGTCAGTGAATCGAAATGGAGAGGCTGGATGCTCAAGGTGACCGAAGACGGACAGGTTACGCCCTGGGCTACAGGCTTGAGGTCGCCGGCCGGATTTGGTGTGAATGCCGCCGGTGATATTTTCTATACCGAGAACCAGGGAGATTGGGTAGGCTCTGGACGGATGACTCATTTGGAGCAAGGTGATTTTGCCGGTAGTCCGGAGGGACTCAGATGGACGGGCGAACCCGATTCACCCTTAAAAATCACGATGGAAGATATCGACGACACCCAAGGGCTCTCGCTATATGACTACCAGGAGATCATTCCAGCCGTAAAGCCTCCTTCGGTCTGGTTCCCACATACGTTGATGGGGATCTCGACTTCCGACTTCAAGGTATTCAGCAAAGAGATGGGCCCATTTGAAGGACAACTGATGGTGGGCGACCAGGGACATAGCAAGATCATGCGGGTCTATCAGGAAAAGGTCAACGGCGTATACCAAGGGATGTGCTTTCCATTCGTTGAGGGGTTTTCTTCCGGTGTGCTGAGGCTGTGTTATTCACCAAAAGCGGATGCCATCTATGTAGCGCAAACCTCCCGGGGGTGGGCCTCTACCGGAGGAGAGAATCATGCATTGGAAAGACTGACCTGGACGGGCAAAGTACCCTTCGATATGAAGACGGTACAAGTGCAGCCCGAGGGATTCAAAATAACATTTACCCAACCGGTTGATAAAGCCACAGCGGCGAACCCTGATTCGTACGCCATCACGGACTTCACCTACTTGTACCATCACAATTACGGGAGCCCGGTGCAGCAAAAAGAAAGTAGAGTCATCAGGGAGGCCAAAGTCTCCGACGATGGATTGTCTGTACAGTTGACCCTCGACCAATTCAGGCTGGGGTTCATCTACGAGATCCGGGCTCCGGGAATCATGAATACCGCCTCCAATAAGCTGTTGAATGACTATGGCTACTACACGCTCAATCAGGTGCCGGATGGCAGCACCATCATCAGCGAGGCCACTGGAAGCTCCACCTTTGCCACGGCTTCCTCGCTGCGGGTCACCACTCAGCCAGGGGATTGGGACAAGCCGGACGTCGAGATAGAAATGGGAACCCTCCCTGGGTTGAAGTTTG
>JBCCXG010000264.1:0-7995 GCA_039191945.1 Bacteroidota bacterium | reverse complement strand
GGGAATAACCGATATTTTTTGTCTTATATCTTCCAGGCATGGTTAGAAATGGGGACGCTCTCTCATTTACCAACCAAACCCACCACCGCCGTCATCCCGGTTTCGTCAGGTGAACCTTGTATTTTTATCCGACTTTGGGCCGAAGACCGGGATCTCTTTTCTGCGGTTAGGTACTTCAGGCCACAGAGAGATTCCTGCCAACCGAACCCACTCCGCCGTCATCCTCGAGCGCCGGAGGGAGTTGGCATTCTTTGGAGGGAATGAAGCGGCGAGTCGCGGATCTGTTGGGGTAGTACTCCAGGAGCGGCCATAGGTTGTCTGAAAGCAGAGGACTGGAAGAGGTGCTATTTTTTGCGCAGTTGACCTAATCCGGACGCAGCAGTTCAAATTGCAAGTACTTGTTCATCAACTTAAAGTGTTTATCGCTACTCATCAAAGAGAGTTGCGCGTCAATCACTTGTTGTAGTATGATGAGATCCGGAATACCCACCTTGTTCACGCCGTGCTTTAGGTTCAAGACCTGATAGCGCCGGATGATATCCCAGTCAATATTGAGGGCAGGTCGAGGCAAAGCCAGGAGGCCCTCAATAACAGCTGAGTATCCTCTGTCCTTAAGTGCTGGTAGCAATTCTGTCAAGATCAGCTCGTTGGTACAGACAAGGTCTTCGGAGATCAATTGATCAAGAAAATTGTTGGAGCCTGATCGAAAATAGTTTACCCAGATCGAGCTATCTACCAAAACGTATTTCGCCATTATCGACCTCTGAGTGCATCGAGGTCTACATCCAAATCAATCTTACCCTTGAAAGAAATGAGCTTTCGTCTCTTTTCTCGAAGTATAAGAGATTCTAACGCTTCTCTGATCACTTGGCTTTTCGTTTTTGCCCCGGAGATCCTCATCGCCTCCAGTAATAGTTCCTCCGGTAAATCAAGTGTCGTCCTCATTTATTATGCTTTTCCATGCATAAATATACATAATAATTGATGCGTTCACCACTTTATGATCTCATTGCTTCGACACACCTACCGGTAGGTTGGCGGCTCAGGCTTATATCAATTTGCCCTTACCCATCAAACCACCACTCATCAGAAAGCACCTGCACTCCTTCCAACTTTATTTATATTGGTTTTCAAGCGCTTGACCCATGCTCCAAACCCTTGATCTCTCAATACTGGTCATCTACCTATTGGCGATTCTCGCGGTAGGGTTCTATTTTTCGAAGCGCGCGAAGAGTGCTGAGGGCTTCACCGTCGGCAGTCGATCAATGTCTGGTTTTGCGGTGGGTTTTTCGATCCTTGGAACGTTATTGAGCAGCGTCTCTTTTATTGCCTATCCAGGCAAGGCCTATGCCAGCGACTGGAGCGCCTGGGTCTTTAGCATCACGTTGGTAATCGTCGCTTTCGTAGCCGTGCGGGTGTTTTTGCCCTTTTACCGTCATCTGGGTGTGGTCTCCGCCTATGAGTTTCTAGACCGTCGCTTCGGCTACTGGGGTCGGGTGTACGGTAGCATTAGCTTCATCATGTTCTCGATGGGGCGCATGGGGATCATTCTGTACTTGCTGTGTCTGACGCTGCATCATTTGCTGGGATGGGATCTCGTGACCTTGATCGTGCTGACTGGGATTATCACCACAGTTTACACGTTCGTGGGAGGTATTGAGGCGGTGATCTGGACGGATGTCGCGCAGGTGATGGTCCTTTTTGGCGGGGCGATCATTTGTCTCATCGTATTGCTTACGAGTATCCCCGGAGGAGCGGGACAGGTGGTGGAGGTAGCTCAGGGCTCCAATAAGATGAGCCTCGGCTCCTTCCAATTCGATTTTGTAAACTCCTCCTTTTGGATGGTTTTTGTGTTCGGCATCACTGAGAATCTCAGAAATCTCGGTACGGATCAGACCTACGTCCAGCGGTACATTTCAACCAAGTCTGACGCGGAGGCCGCCAAGTCCGTTTGGTTGGGCGCATTGACGTATGCGCCTCTGACCTTGATATTTTTCATTATTGGCACATCCCTCTACGTCTTCTACCAAGTTTTCCCGAATGCCGACGTACCTGAATTGGCGGATTCCGTATTTCCCTTTTTCATCGTGCAAGAGCTCCCCAGTGGTATCCGGGGACTGCTGATCGCAGCGCTTTTCGCTGCGGCCATGAGTAGCCTCAGCTCCAGTATCAACAGCGTGGCTACCGTATCTATTGAAGACTTTGTTAAGCGACTTTCTAAGGCGAAGCATTCCGAGCGGCAAGTGGTTACCTATTTGCGGGTATTTACGGTCGTTTTTGGCGCAATCGGAATTTTAATAGGCATTGCGATGATTTCGATCAAACAAGCGCTGGATGTGTGGTGGCAGCTATCGGGGATCTTCGGAGGAGGTATACTGGGCTTGTTTCTGGTCGGGATCCTGTCGAAAAAGGTGGATTCGAGAGCAGCCGTTCCAGCGGTTCTCCTGAGTGTAGTCACCATCTCATTCGTCACCTTCAGCGATGCTTTCAACGTGAACCAGAAAATACTGGCGGGTTTCTTTGGTACGATGGTACTGATGCTATCTGCCTTTTTGATTGCTCGACTCTTACCTAAACCCAAAGAAGACTGAACGCATGAAGACACCCAAAGGCGTAGTAAACGCGATATTGACCCCTTTTGACGACGCTGGAAAGATCGACCAGGCGATGCTGGAGAAGCTCACGCAATTCTTGGTGGACGGAGGATTGCACGGACTATTTGTCAACGGCTCTACCGGAGAAGGGCTTGTCCTTTCCGAGGATGAGAAGTACGAGAACCTAAGTATCATTCGATCAGTGGCGGGCAACAAGATCGACCTATACGGTTGCTGCATTCGGCCCAGTACTCACCAGGTGATCGCGGATATGGAGCGCATCGCCGAATTAAATCCGGAATACGTGGTGGCGGTGCCGCCGCTCTATTATCCTGCGGATCAGGAAATGATCACGAAGCACTTCGTGGAGATCGCTGCCGCCGCCCCGGCACCCCTGGTTTTGTACAACATTCCCCAAGTGGTCAACAAGACCGTATTGCTTGAAACGCTGGCTAAGCTGTCCGTGCATCCCAACATCATTGGGGTCAAGGACAGTTCGGGAGACTTCCAGGCATTTGTGCAAGGGGCTAGCATGCATGCCTCAGGGGAGTTTTGCTGGATGCAAGGAGATGACCTCTTGCATTCCTCTTCCCTCCAAGCGGGCGCTGAAGCGTTGGTCACTGGATTGGGCAATGTCAGTATTGCCGCCAATGTGGGGGTTTATGAAGCCTTTATGAAGGGAGATGAGCAGGCCATGTGGTCCCATCAGAAAACACTTAACGCTGCTTATCGGCTGGTCACCGTGCTGCCTGGTAAAGGTGTACCGGTCATCAAAGCAGCCTCGGCGCTGCTGGGAAGAAGCACTTTTCGAATGAAGGACGATTGGCTCAACCTTACCAGTAATGAGGTCAAGATCGTAGAGGGGGTAATGAAGGAGTTGGGTTTGATAGCATGAGGGCGAGATGGTAGCGGCGTATCTGAACAGAATTGGGCTCCTTAAGGAAGAGGTAGAAGTCAGCGCAGCAGGTCTGCAGCGACTGCATGCGGCTCACGTATTCTCGATCCCTTTTGAGAACCTCGATATTCATACGGGCCGGTCCATCGAACTGGACATCGCGCATCTAAAGAAAAAGATTGTTGATGATCGGCGAGGAGGGTTTTGCTACGAGCTCAACTACCTGTTTCATCACTTGCTGACGTCACTGGGGTTCGATGCCGATATCCTGGCAGCGAGGATATTTAGGGACGACCTCGAAGGACCAGAGTTTGACCACATGTGTATTTGGGTGAGGCTGGAAGAGGATTGGCTGGTGGATGTCGGTTATGGTAATTTGTTCATCCAGCCGCTTCGCCTTAACCGGGACGCAGCGCAACAGGAACGCGACAAGGCGTTTAAAATCGAAAGACAACAGCGTGATCACTTTTTGCTTTGGGAAAGTGATGATGGCGTCGATTTCTTCCGGAGGTATTCCTTCCGTACGATTCCGGTGGAGATAGCATCTTTCGGGCCGCAGTGCCAATTGAAACAAACCTCCCAAGACTCCTACTTTGTGCAAAACCTGATTTGTACAATACCTACCCCAGCGGGAAGGAAAAGCATCTTTAACTGCCGGTTCACTGAAAAGGACAGGGACACCGAAACTGAAACCGTGATTCAGGATGAGTTCCGTCTAAATGACCTATTAGAAGAGCATTTCGACCTCAAAATCGATGGCGGTATCCACCTGAGTGATCCTGATTTCCTCTTATCTTTTCAATAATGATTGCCAGTCTCAGTTCGCTTTGGGTTTTTCAGTTGATTGGGCGCCTGCACCCGATGCTCGTACACTTCCCGATTGGGCTGTTGATGGTGGCCCTATTTCTGGAGCTGTTGACGATTCGCGGCAAGCAGGGCCTTCGGGAAGGGATCATCTGGCTGGTCTATCTGGGCGCATTATCGGCGGTCATTTCCTCGATCATGGGTTGGCTGCTGGCGAGTTTCGAGTCGTACGGCGGCGCCTTGGTTCGAAATCATCAAATGATGGGATGGGCCACTACGGTCACCTCGCTCCTGACTGCCTGGCTGCTGCACCGAGCCAAGGGACAAACCGAACCTAGTTATGCTGCATACCGCACGACCTTGGTCGTCACCTGTATCGTCTTGACGATCACGGGACATTTGGGTGCGAGTATGACGCATGGCGAAGACTATCTGACTGCAGCTCTTCCAGGAAATAAGGAAGTCATCGATACCTCAAAGACGGGACTACTTCTGGCCGAAGTGGCGCAAAGGGAGGAGGTCTCCGTCAGACAACTCGATCGGGTGAGCCTAGAAGTGCGTGCGATGTTTGCGCATAGCTGCTATCAGTGTCACAGCGAGGAGAAGCAAGAAGGATCTTTGAGGCTCGACCATCGAAAAAGCGTATTTGCCGGAGGGGAATCCGGACCTCTGTTGATCGTTGGTGATGCCAAAAACAGTGAACTGGTGCGCCGCATTACCTTGCCTAGGGATCACGAGGAGTTCATGCCAAAAAAGGGTACGATCCTCACCTCGGAACAAATCGATCTGATCAGCTGGTGGGTTGATCACGGCGCGCACTGGGTCGACGGGGAGGTCCAGGTGTTTCCCGAAGCGCCATTGGCCCTGTCCAAGGTGAAACTACCGGCTGCCAGGGGCTATGATCATCCGATCGACCGGTTGGTCAATGCTTACTTTGAAAGCCAGGAGATCTCCTGGCCGGAAGTGGTGGATGATCGTACCTTCATGAAAAGGGTCTACCTGGACATCGTGGGGTTGCTCCCAACGCCGGAGCACCTGCAGGCCTTCACGGCCGACAAAGAACCGGATAAACGCAATCAACTCGTCCAAGCGCTGTTGAATGACAATCACAACTATGCGCAGCACTGGATCAGCTTTTGGAACGACATGCTTCGCAATGATTACTCAGGTACCGGCTTCATTACCGGGGGGAGGAAGCAGATCACCGACTGGCTGTACCATGCGCTCTTGGACAATAAGCCCTATGATCAGTTTGTCATGGAGCTCACCAATCCCACCGAGGCGTCCGAAGGATTCATCAAGGGCATCGAATGGCGGGGCGTGGTGAATGCCAGTCAGACCACGGCCATGCAGGCCGCGCAGAACATTGGCCAATCACTGATGGGCATCAACGTAAAGTGTGCTTCGTGCCACAACAGTTTCGTGAGCAATCTGACGCTGGAACAGACCTATGCTTTTGCCAATATCTTTTCAGATAGCACCCTGGAGCTTCATCGCTGCGATAAGCCGACTGGAAAGATGGCCAAAACCGAATTCATTTACGCCGAACTCGGGTCGGTTGAAGCGGAGACGATCAAGGAGCGATTGAAATTGCTTTCTGAGGTCATGGTCAAGCCGGAGAACGGCCGACTGTACCGGATTGTGGTCAATAGGATCTGGGAGCGGCTCAATGGTCGCGGTATTGTGGAGCCTGTCGATGAGATGGACAATGACCCTTGGAATGGGGAGCTACTGGACTGGTTGGCGTCAGATTTTATCGATCACCACTACGACCTCAAGTACCTGATCGAAAACATTATGACCAGTAAGGCATACCAGCTGCCGGCAGTGGGCTATAAGGATCCTTTAGCTATCAAGACGGAAAGCTACATCTACCGGGGTCCGGTAGTCCGTCGGTTGAGTGCGGAACAGTTCACCGACGCGGTCAGTCAAGTGATCAAACCCGTCTATGCGTCCGTCGCTTTCGACCCGGAACCGTCGGACATCGATTTCCGGCGCATTTGGCATGATGAGATTGAGTTTGATCGGCGGGTCCTGCCGAAGCCGGGCAAACGGTATTTCCGTAAGGCCTTCACCTTGACCGACAAGTACATCAGCGCCGCCAAGTTCCTCGTTTCTGTAGATCATAGTTATTCGCTTTTCGTCAACGGAGAAAGGGTAGCATCTGGCGCCAACTGGGAGGAAATTGCTCGGGCTGATGTGAAAGGACTCCTGACTACCGGGGACAACGTGATTGCGATTGAAGGAGAAAATGAGGGTCCTATCCCGAATCCTGCCGGCATTCTTTTCCGATTAAAAGTAGCCTTTGAAGATGGGACTGAGACCATCATCGCATCAGACAAATCGTGGATTTGTACAGAACTGGCGCCATCAGGTGATTGGACTGCGGCGGGGTACGAGGATGCCAGCTGGCAGCAGGTCCGGGTCTACCCTGATTACTGGGGCAAAATGATCGATTTCGATTTTGATGCTACGCGTGACCAGTTTGCGAGGGCTTCCCTGGTCAAACTCGATCCCTACCTGAAGGCTTTGGGTCGACCGACGAGGGAAAACGTAGCGACGACTCGTGAGGAGCAAGCCTCATTACTCCAGGCCCTGGAACTCACCAACGGCGAGTTCTTCAACCAAGTGCTGGAGGAAGGTAGCCATCGCTGGCTACAGGAGTATGCAGCTGACCCGCAGCGGATAGCGAATGAGCTCTATCTACGGTGCCTGGGGCGGCGACCAAGCTCGGCCGAAAACGAAGTCATTTTGAGCGCCCTGGGCGATAAGCCCGAGGCGGGAGCGGTACAGGACCTGTTCTGGGCCACATTGCTTTTGCCCGAATTTCAATTTATCAATTAGTGTCATGGGAGATTTTGAGGAGATACAACGAAGGGAATTCATTAAGAAAATGGGATTGGCCACCGCGGCGGCACTGACCACTTCTATACCATCCGCAAGCTTCCTCTCATCTTGTTCGGGACCAAGTATTCCCGCGACCGCTGACGCAGTCATTTTGCTGTATATGGCGGGGGGGATGGCTCATACCGAGACTTTTGATCCGAAAGCCTATACTCCTTACTCGAAAGGCGTCGAGAGCAAACGGATCTTGAGCACTTTTCCGAAAGTACCGACTGCGGTGGATGGATTGTATTTCTCTGAAGGGCTGGAGTCCATCGGTAGTGTGATGGATAGAGGGGCCATCATTCGATCGTATCGCTCTGCCGACCTGGGCCACATCCTGCACACCCGTCATCAATACCACTGGCACACCTGCTACGAACCCCCTCAATCCGTCCAGGCCCCTCACTTGGGTGCGTGGATCGCCAAGGAACTAGGGCCAAAGAATGAGGTGATTCCTCCTTTCATTGCATTGGGTCAAAGGTTCACCGTGGGAGAGGGCGAGGAGCTCAAAGCGTTTCACTCTGCGGGTTTCCTGGGCGGGGAGTACAATCCCTTTTTGGTGCCTGATCCCTCCTCCGGGATGCAGAGTGTGCGACCACCGCAGGGTATGTCGGTGAAACGCTTCGAGGCCCGCAACCAACTCTATAGAGAACTGATTGACAAAAGTCCGACCGGTGAAACCAGTAGCGACTACCAGAAAGAGTCCCTCATGCGGTCGATGGAGCAATCTTACCGACTGCTCAATTCGCCCGAGGTCGCTGCTTTTGTCCTGCAGGACGAGCCGGAGAAGGTTTACAATGAATACAACACCGGACG
>JBCCXG010000263.1:0-8016 GCA_039191945.1 Bacteroidota bacterium | reverse complement strand
TGGAAGCACCAGACCATCCCTGACTTCAGTCCCTCTTTGGAGATTGATAATGTCCGACCCGTCCAGGCGCTCGAAGGACAAGGTATCGGTTGTTGTGGCCACATTGACCCATCTACCGAGCAAAACCGGCGTGGTCGTCTCCTCGTCAGTATTAGCACATCCGGCAGTCAATAGGAGACAGCTTATTAGTATTCCATATTTCATGAGTGATTGATTCGCAGTCAATCAATAGTACGATCAAATCACCTATTCGTTGATTATTCCCCGCGGCAGTGCAGATTTTACTGCTTCTACCAAATATGTTTTTGGCGACCAACCCCCCGCCACTATCCTTCATCACATCGAAGGAAGGGGAAAATGACCTTATACACTTGCAAAAAACAAGTGAGTAGCTATCTTTGCAACACTTGCGAAAAGCAAGTGAGTTATAAATTAGCTACATATGAGTACCAAAAACAACATCAACATTGACCTTACAGACTTGAGAAAAGAGTCGTGGACCCAACAGGAACATAAAAACGCTGAAGTCGTCATCGATTTTGTCCAGCACCTCATGAATGACCATGATTTTGACTACGTCAAGGAGAAGTACGGCGACCATCCCTACAAGCAGCATAACCAGAGTATGGTCGATGGATTAGAAGGGGTACTCGAAGTTGTTTCCGGCTTTGCAAAGCGCTATCCAGACTATACCTATGAAGTCAAACACGCGTATGTGGACGGGCCCTATGTGACACTACACTCCCACGCGACAAACAACAAGAAGCATCGGGGTAATCCTCAGAAAGGATTGAACATCATGGACACCTGGAAAGTGGAAAACGGACAGCTGACAGAGCACTGGGATGCCGTGCAGCCGATTCATGGATCTATGCGGTTCCTCTTTTGGATGATCGGCGGAAAATTTAAGAACAAGAACACGTATTTCTAGGCAAGCCGGCCTTTCGAAGTAAGCGATTATCTTTTCCAGTGTAATTCGAGAACAAGGTTGACTATGAGATCAAATTGCCCGGTGAGCTATGCATTGGATTTCTTTGGGGACAAATGGACCCTCCTGATTATTCGGGACATGGCCCTGGAGCAAAAGCGATTCTATAAGGACTTTCTAGGGGCTGCCGAGGGAATGGCCACCAATGTCCTATCTGACCGATTGAAAAGGCTCGAAGAAAGTGGGATCGTTCGGTCTGCAGTTTACGAAAAAAGGAAGACGCAAAAGGAATACTTCCTGACCCAAAAAGGCAAGGACCTGATTCCGATTTTGCTTGAAATGATGGTATGGTCGTACGAATACAATAACGAATTAAACATCGATGGCGCTTTCGTGAAGAAGATTAAAACGGATCGAGAGGCGGTACTTCAATACTTCTTGTCTCGATTGAGCCCGTCAGACCTTTAGGCGCCACCGCCCTTAAATGATGGTAGTCAACCATAAGTCATGATTCATCCCGGTGTTTTCACTTTTGTAGGCCAGGACGATCCTGACAGCGTTAGCCACTCGCTTCGCTCTTACTCACTGGATCGCTCATGAAAGGAGCGGACCATCTCCAAAGGTGACTTGTGCGGCCTACCGGCTGCTTTCTCGAAATCAGAAGGGACATCATTGGCCCCATTTCGAATGCCCTCATAGATCCCGGCAATGATCGTTCCCAGGAAATCACCCAGCTCTGCCTTTCTCTCCTGCGCATAAGCCTCCACCGTCAAAGGTTCATAGACCAGACTCGTCTTGAACACCTGGTTGATGAGGTCGACCAGGGTCGACTGGGTGATAGGCTCTCCGACCATATTGAAGGTATGACCATTTGCATCTTCCCTCAAAAGGATCTGGGAATAGGCATAGGCTAATTCTTCTCTACTTGTGTAGGTGCACCTCCCATCGCCAGCGCAATTCCTAATCCCGCCGGCCTTTACATAGTTGTCGATGTACTCCAAATCGGGCTCGATGTAAATTCCGTTTCGACCGATGGCCCAATCCAGTCCAGATTGCCGTACATCCTCCTCCGTTTGCCGATTGCTCTTCACGATTGGGTTGAAAGCTGTCCCCTGCTCATCACCAATGATACTTGTGTACACGATCTTCCGTACCTGGTTGGACTTGGCGGCTTCGATCACGTTCCTGTGTTGTTGAATTCTCTTACTGGGCTCATCATTTCCGGACACAAGCAACAGGCGATCGATTCCCTTCAGTGCGACGCTGAAGTCCTCGGGACTAGCATAGTCACCTTTTCTCACTTCAACGCCTAGATGGGCTGCTCTTTCCGGTGATCTGACAAGTCCCACAACATTTGTTGCGCCAATCTCATTCTTCAGTGCGCTTACGATCGCACCACCGAGCTGTCCACTCGCTGCCGTCACCGCAATCTTCATATGCTTCTAATTTTCAATGTCATTTTACGTTTTCTGTGCCGAACCTCAGCTTAATAGGTCGATGCAATGGCGGGTTGAGGCTCATCCGGTTTCAGGGCACTGCCCTGGATGATGTGCTCGATGGACAACCCAACAATTAGCGAGATCATCGCCCAGCTGTCCTGACCCTGTTGATGAAAGTAGATCCAACCCACTGCACCGAGTGTTTCCATCAGGGTGAAAAAATGTGTCTTCAGGTATTTCGCATGAAGAAAGATGTTTTCTCTTTTCACCAACCCCAACTCGGCGCTGTGCTCAATCAGCATCAGGACATACAGGATAAGCGTCGACCAGAGGTAGCCCAATGGCTCAATAGAATAGTACCAAATGATCCAGATGATAATCTCGGTCAGCGTGATGAAAGTCCATCCCAGCAGCTGTTGCCACAACGGCACGCTGGAGCTTGTGATGCCTTCCTTCGGACGATACACCTTGCTCACCCAAACCGCCACACTCCCCCGCTCAATGCCGAATCCGACCCAAAGCAAAATGTTCGCTAGTACAAACTTCTCCAGATCCATATAAGTGAGCCAATAGTGGAGAGCGATGTATTCACCAATCGTGGCGATTAGGAACGGGACAATGTCGGTCTTGAAATTGAGTGGGCTCGCCATAAACGGGTAGGTTTTTCAGTCAGGGGATTTGCTTAAATACTCAAGGGCCTGACGGCCAGGTAAAAAGAAATAACTACCTCCTCGTACTTTGACAAAGGGCGGAACATCCTGATATCTTTTCCGGACTGGACTTGCCTGTACTTCAAATTGCGTAGGAGCCATCTGGTAGTGACCTGCTTCGTCTCTTCCGCCATTTTGCACACCCATGATGGGGTCCACGTCATTGTAGAGGTTGTGAAACTTAATATTATTGGACCAGGTCTGCTGCACAAACTCAAACTGACGATCAATGTCCGTGTTGAAACAAATGAAGTTCAACCCTCGAGATTCCTGATCACCGTCTATTTTGTCCAGGATCTGATCAATGGCCATTCCCTCATCCACTGGCTTACCATAAGGTCGTCCTCGACGAAGTATTCTATGCTTATTCGCGGCGTCAGTCGCACTCCGTAGGGAAGATGACTTCGAGTTGCTGCTGAGACTGTCTCGCGGATTGCTTCGACGGATATGAGAGCCCAAAGGACATTGGGTTCCATTTGGGTCATCCAGGAAGAAGCTGAATCGGTTCATGTCTCCCGACTTGATCTTTTTGTCGGGCGCTTCGGTCAATGGGTTACCATTCAGCCACCGACCGACCATTTTCGCAGCCAGCTCGATCCCCTTCTCTCGCCCCTCGTTTTTCCCTCCGAAGTGGTCACAGACGGTGTTCCAAAACAAAGGCACATGCTGCTCCAGCTGGCGGAAGACCATGTAACTGCCATTTTTACCAAAATCCATTTCGCCCTTTTGAATCCTAGGGCTATGCGGCTCCTTGCCGTAGTCATTTTCATAGCCGAGAATGAACTCCCCAGCATTGACGTAATTGTCTTCCGAAGATTGTCTTCCCAAACCCCGGATCACGGGCTGGCTGATACCATCCTTGAATCCAAAGTGTTCCTTGCCATCAGGGAGTCTGATGCTGTCGATGGGGTCACTACAGGTCTCGAGCCCAGCACCGGCAAGTGTTGCGGATTGCACAGCGTCCCAATTGTCCAGCGCCGCTTGATCCCTGGTAAAGACCATAAGCACAAGGTGCAACTGATCGTGTTGCTTATTGCCCCATTCCCAGTCCGTACTGGCATTTGCCCCGAAGTCTCCCAAGATTCGATTGCGATGCTCCGTATCCATGCCCTCGATAAAAGCCCTGGAAAAGCCATTCTCTTCATCCACAGGTACACCCAGTGCTTTGAGTCCTTGCGCGGTAAAGGCGATGTTCATGCATTGATCCCGTGGAGAAGATGTGGCATACCGCCAATCCACTTGCTTGATCCAACTCCTGGCCTTGTCGACGTCCGTAATGCTCAGGAACAGGTATCTTGCTACTGGTAGCCACTTGTACCCGTACAGGAGCATGCCCTGGATGTTTTCGCGTTCAATATTTTCCATGTGCTAGTATCTCAAAAGCCATTCTTCGATTTCTTTCTGCGATAAGTCGTGGGTCAGGCCCTCGTGTAAGGCCTTGTTGTTGGCAATATTGGTGACGGTCAGGTCCGGGTAGGCGCTGAACCAAACGTGGGTGATGTGCTGCTTCGATCGGGTCCAGGATTTGAACCGTTGCTCGTCTCGAGCACCTCGAAAAACCAACCCGCGCGTCTTGGGAAACTCGACCGTATTGCTCCATACTCCGGTGAGCCCCACAGCTGCCTTGTCTACAAAATCCCCCAGATAGCTCTCCCAACTGCCATCAAAATTGCTGAAGAAAAGCAACCGCTTACCCTTATCGATAATGATCCATCGGGCATAGTGTATGGTAGGAATGCTTCCCAATTTTCCTTTGTTGAACCAGTATTTTGCCAGATAGGCGATGCCATTCAGCACAAATTTCAGGGTCATCAGCCGAAACCAACCCGGTTTAATGTCGACAAGGTGGGTCAGCTGGTTTTGCACGATTTTATCCTCTCGACTTACAAATTCCCGGGTTCGATCGTTGTCGCTATATTTCTTGTCATACTCCCTTTTGTCATCGGCGATTTCGTGCGCCAGAAGAACTATCAGGAAAAAAGGCAAAAGGACCAGAATGACTACGGCAATAACCAGGAGCTTCAAGATCTCCCACAGATTGAAGTTTGGTACCTTATACTCCGGATAGGTTCGGAATTCTGAATCTTTTTTGACCGTCTCGGCGATCGCATTCCTGAGTTCCTGGGCAGACAGCTCTTGACCTGTGAGTTCATCAATTTTGGCTTCGGCAATCTTTCTCAGTCGCTCCGTACTGATGATGTGTTCCCTGGACATGCCCCAAGTACCTCGGTAGAAATAGGCCCTAAGTTTGGCGTTGTCCTTCAACCATCGGATTTTGTCTCCCTCGCTTCCGTCAGGATAGCCCTTACAATGGCCTAGCACTTGGTCGATGTCAGCCTCCGGGCAATTGAGGATCTCCTTTAAGTGACTGTCCAACATGCCATCGTAGTTGGTGGAAAATACCAGCTGGTCAGGGAAGTCACCCGCTTCGTGTAGTATCACAAATCGCGCGAAATGGATGCTCTTGATCTGGCGAAAAGGCAGCAGCGGATTGTCATAGAGATCGTCTTGCATGATCTCCAACTTTGCCATTAACGCATCTTTCTCGCCAGGCTTAATCGGGACAATAAGATTGTACGGATTAGGAGATAACTTCATCGTAGCTTGGGTTCCCTTCACATTAGCCGATGAATGGTGACCCAATCATTGGCTAGGAAATACAAAGTAGCACTTTACCCAGGAAGAGTCAAGTCCTTTGTACACTGATTATCAGTTTATTGTATCGATCAAAAGGCCCACATGAAGCAACGAATGACCAAGCCTTCACTTCAAGGTCAGTCCTTGAGCTTGTAAAACGGGACGACAGCAAACCGGTCCTCATACATGTGTTCCGGCCCTGAAACTTCCAATTCGTAGAGACCTTCGGGCAAATAACCGATATTGAGAAAGGTGAGATAGCCTCGCTGGTCCGTTCGACGATTGTTCTGAAAGTACATTTGGGTCTGAAATGTAGAATCTGCGAGGGTCAGACGATAGAAGGAGGCAATCTGCTGAAGCATGTATTTGCCTCGGTCAAATGATTCATCGGTAATATTCAAAACAGAATCATAATTCATGAACTTGTCCAAAGAATCCTGGTATTGAATCCGAGCAGGAATGAACACCCGCAATACATCGTCTCTGATAATATCTGAGGGGATCTGCACTTGAACAGAAGGCACTGCCTCTTTGTCCTGGTAGTGGCCCTCATAAGCCTCCTCGCCTTGTCTATCACTCCACAGGTAGATTCTAGAGAAAAAATCCCCCGGAGTAGAACCTTGAAAAGAGGTGATCCCAAAGAAACTTGTGAAGGAAAAGAAAATCAAAAAACCAAAGATCCACCACCGATTCAGATTGGTCACCAGCGCGTAGTAAGTCGGTCGAAAATACCGCGCCAGGGTAACGTGACTGAAAACCTTGTAAAGAGGCCAAAAACCAAAAGCGTACCATTTGAACCTCCTGAAGTAACCCAGGGTGAGAAAGTCCAGTACTCCCACGGCGCCGACGCCAAGGAGCACGTACAGATAGATACCCATATTTTTTTGAGCATTCTCCCCGTAGATCACGGAATTGTCGATCAAGAACAAGACCAGTAGTGGGGCGTAGAACAACAAGAGGAAATACAGGTATACCCCCAATAGACTCATAAAGAGCAGGAATGAAACACTAAAAACTGTGCTGCAAATGTGCTCCAGTCGCATCACAATCGACTGAAAATCAGGGATCCGTAGGACCCTGTTTTGATACTTTTGCTGGTAGCGCAATCGGTCGGGCCGAATTCCTCTTGGAAAAGAATAACTAAGTCCTACAAGACCAATCCAAAGGCCGCGGCAGATAAGATGCAAGATCAAACCAATGATCAACCAATAAACACCCATCTTGAGAATCGCCACCAAAATGTCCACTCCGTTGGTGACGTTGTCAATGTTGCTTTGGAAGTAGAAGAGGAATCGATCCAGTACCTTCGGCACCTGAAACATCCCATAGATCACGATCCCTGAAAGCAAGATCTCTGGTTCCCAACTTCTTTGCTGGAGACTCCTCAACCAATCAGGCGTGATATCAGGTCTATGTTCATTCACGTGCGAAAAATAGTGAATTTTCCCAGGTCGACGCACCTCATAGCTGGTATCAAAAGGGGAGCGTATCGTACAATGTCCACCTCCCCTACTGTCGCTAATTGGGTGAATGTAATCCCATCTTATTTCCCTCCGAATCGAGGAAGAGCGCAAAGAAACCCACCTCATCAGCGTGCGGTGTTTTCGGCACCAACACCTGTCCGCCACCCTTCTCTACCTTATCCAAGGCGACCTGAAGGTCATCGCCCGCATTGAAATAGATGGTCACACCTGATGCTGATGGTTCGTAGCCTTCACCTTGCATGATCACTCCAGTGACAGCTTGTTCTTCGTAGGGGAATAAGCCCATTTGCATCCCTGGAAAATCCATACGCTCGATGTCGACGTCTAATACATCTTGATAGAAGGCTACCGCCCTGGAAATATCGGTTGCGGGGATCTCGAAAATTGAAATAAAACTCTTCATGTCACTGCCGTTTGGGTTTTCGTTATGGTTTGTCTGAGCGAGTACTGTGGTCGGCTTGATCCCCATCACCAAAAGGAGCGCGAAGACAGCCGACGTTTTTAAAATAACCTGTTTCATTTTTCTGCGTGTTCGGTGCCACATAGATAGGGCCCTTTGGAAAACGCAAATTGTACAGGTGCGACAGCTCCTTTATTTCAATCGGTAAAGTCAGCGTTTATGAGTCTCAAGAAGATAGCATCGGTCCTGCATTTATGGCACTGGCCGCACCAAGTACCAGCCCGGTGATCAGGAATGATCAGCTTCTGGTTGGGCTTACCAACTACTGCAAAGCCTTCAGATCGAGAAGCCCTGGCTCAATCCACTCGAGAGACATGGCTGCCTTAGCCGCAGCGGTCGGACCAACTGTGCTTCTCTT
>JBCCXG010000262.1:0-8058 GCA_039191945.1 Bacteroidota bacterium | reverse complement strand
CTTGTTTGACTTGCAAGAGACAACGGCCATGATCCGCAAGCGCACGGACCATCTCAAAGGTGTGAAGATTGGGATCATGGGCTGTATTGTGAACGGTCCCGGTGAGATGGCCGATGCGGACTATGGCTACGTGGGATCCGGCAAGGGGAAGATTACCCTTTACAAAGGAAAAGAGGTGGTCAAAAGGGCCGTGCCTTCGGAGAATGCACTGGATGAGTTGATCGAATTGATTAGGGAAGATGGGGCTTGGATTGAGCCCGAAAGTGTTACAGAATGAAGCAGAAGATGGAAGAGAATCAAGAACAAAAATCCACCAACGAGGCGCGCAAAGGGCTCGGTTATTACTTCAGTTTCGGCGAAGTCCTCACCTACTATTTTAGGAAAAAGGACCCCAACCGACCCCGCAACATCAACCTTCGCATGATGCACGGGATCAATAAGATCTCCATCATCATGTTCCTCATCGCCGTGATTGTGATGGTGGTGAGAGCGATTGTCAGGTCTTAAACGATTTCTGGAGGGAATTTTTGGGCGGCCTATCCGGCTATTCGTTCCTAGCGCAGCCCCGCTACCCATCCCGCGCCGGGGACTCGGTACGATGCACCCTGGCGGGCGACGAGGAGGTCAAATGAGTCCCGGCCCAGCCGAGCTGGCTATCCTCTGCTATCCGGGCCGCTTCCTTTAAGGGTGAAGTGCGCTGTTTATTGTGCCACAGTATTTCTCAGGGCCTTGAGCGCCTCCTTCGCATGACGGTCCACGCGCAGCGCCGAGTCAAATTTGTAGATCAGTTGGCCTTCCGCATCGAAGACAAAAGTGACCCTTCCCGGCAATAGACCAAAGAGACTTCTGGGCACGTCAAAAGCCTTTTCCGCCACCCGCTTAGGATCGCTCAGCAATTGGAAGTTGAGTCGGTGTCGGGTAGCAAACTTTTGATGCGATTGCACACTATCAGAGCTGATCCCAAAGACTTTTGCGCCTAGTGCCTCAAACTCCCCGTAGTCGTCCCGAAACTCGCACGCTTCGCGGGTACAACCCGGCGTTTCATCTTTGGGATAGAAGTACACCACCATTGGCGTTCCTTTTAAGTCAGGTAAATTGACCTCTTCTCCGTCTTGATTTTTCAGAGAGACGTCGGGAATACTTTGTCCTAGTTTCAGCATAGGGGATTAACCGCCTCGCCTGCCCTTAAGTTTGGTCCATCGCAGCAAAATCGGGAGCAGGGTGAAGTCGATGCCCAGCGCAATTAGGAGGCTGAGACATAGAAACAGGCCCAGGTAGTGTGTTGCACCGAAGTTGCTCAGGATCAGGATCGCAAAGCCCGATACGAGCACCATCGTCGTATTGATGATGCCTCGACCCGCCGTATTCATGGCATAGAGGACGCGTTCCTCGCTGGTGGTCCCCGTCGCATTGCGGTAGGTGGCGAGAAAGTGGATGCTGTCGTCTACGACGATGCCAAAGACGAGGGCGAAGATGATCGAGGTAGACAGCTGGATGGGCAGTCCCAGACAGTAGATGACGCCCCCGATGATGAGTAGGGGCACCAGGTTTGGAATCAGCGCGATGAAGGCCGTTTTCACCGACTGGAAGTACAGCCCCAAGACCAGGGAGACCATCGCGATGGCGAGGAGTAGGCTGAAGACAATGTCCCTGGCCAGGAGCTCATGACTCTTGTCGATCATATAGGTGGATCCCGTCAAACGGTAGCTCAAGACGTGCGGATCCACGTGCTCATCGATGTAGTGGGCCAGTTGGTGGTTGCGCAGTTGGGTGGCTTCGGAGCCCCATTCCGGGATCAGGCCACTGATTCGGCCCTGGGATTCGTCCGCAGCGAGTAGCGGCACACGGAGTTGATGCACCAGCTGTTTGGCCCGTAACAGCGTCTTAGCCGTCAGTCGCTCGGGTAGCTCGAGCTGACCGTTTGCTAGATAGTTGGCGTACTCCACGGCTTTGGATGAAGACAAGATGTGGGTAGCGCCTAGCACCTCTTCGGCGAAGCGAGTGATTTTCGAGACTTCTCGCTGCACTTCCAGGTCCCACCATGCGTAGTCTTGCCCTACGGTCAGCGCGATTTCCCAAGGTTTCGAACCGCCCAGTTGGTCGTCCGCCCAGTTGAAGTTGGATCGCACTTCGGACGATTCCGGCAAATCCTCAAGTAGGTAGGCGTCCACCTGCAACCTTGAGGTAAAGTAGGCACCACCCAGTGCCAACAGCAAGGTAATCAGCGCGATGGGTTGTTCTCGGCGCCATAGCCAGGAGGCGTATTGCTCGAAGGTTCTGCGGTCCATTCGCCGACCCTGCCGGTAACGCACCGGGAAGTTGGGTGCAAGCAGGTAGGTGATCACAAATGCCAGCAGTGTCCCAATGCCTGCCAACAATCCAAAAGCTTGTAAAGGCGCCACAGGCAAGACCAGCAAGCTGAAGAACCCTACCGCGGTGGTGATCGACGTCATGAAGGTAGGGAAGAACACTTTTTCAATGGCCTGCCGTCGGTCTGCACTGTTGCGAAGTGCAGAGATGAGGTGGATGGTGTCAGAGGAGGAGACAAACAAGATGATGGGGGGCAGGAGCGAACTCATGATCGAGATCGGAATGCCCAGCAGGCCCATCAGTCCAAAGGTCCAGAGTAGCGTCAGCCCACTTACCAGTAGTGGCATCAGGGTCAAGGCAAGTCGGCGACAGATCATCCAAAGCACAAACACACAAGCCACCAAAGATGCTAGCAGAAAGACCAGGAAGTCTTCCTTGATCAGCCCAAGAAAGGCTTGTTCACCGGGGATGCGCCCAATGAGGCGATAACTCAGCCCCTCTTTAGTGATCATTGCCACGACGCGTTCGTTGAGTTGGGTGCCCTGGACGTTATCTAGATGTTGATGGTACACAAGGAGCGCGAGATAGTCCGAAGGGATGAGCTCGCTGAGGAGGGGATCGGAAGCAATGAACTGCTGGTCCGCGGTATATCGTCCGGGGTCTTCGAGCAAGGGGAATGCGGTCAGCCCTGTGGGCGTTGCGATGAGTTTGGGAAGCTCAATGGGGGAGAAGACAAAATCTATGGTTTCCAATTCCCTGAGTGCGGTTGTAATGTTTTTTGCCGAGGCTAGAAATGCGCTGTCATAGAGGTCGGCTGAGGGCTCGAGTATGATGGTCAAGTAATCGTTGTCGTAGCCAAATCGCTCCACGTGGGCTTCGTAAAACAGCAGGTCTTCGTTGCCTTGGTGGAAGAGTTGCTCAAACTCGAAATTGAAGGTGATCTTGGTGGCTGACCACCCAAATACGATGGTCAGCACGCCCAAAACCGCCAATTTGGGCGCATAGTAGCGTCGCCGTAGGAGCAGGTCGATAAATCGTGCGGAGTTGATATTGGGCATCGGCGTGAAGATAAGCGTGAAATAGGAGGGAAGGGGCTAGAATTACACGAGCTATTAAAACCGTCCTTCCTGAGCGCTTGCTGTCCATTGTCCTTTTTGAAAGAATGGCTTGCGAATTACGAGTCTCTCCGTAGCGTGAAGCACACCCTAACCAGATCCCCCGACTCGTCGCTTCATTCCACCCAAGGAATGTCAAACTCCATTCGGCGCTCGAGGATGACGGCGGTGAGGGTGTCGGTTCATCATTTTTTCCATTAGGCGTAGGGAGAAACCTCTGCTGTGCTTGCTGTGAGTAGGTGGGTCTTCATCCTCGCACGCACGGGGAAATCGTCATCGGATGCTCTTATTTACGGAGGTTCAACTATTTTGGTATCCGGCTTGCCAATAGAAACGACCTTGGAATTCAAAGAACAAGTCATCAAATACAAAGAGCGCATTGTCTTTATTAGGCTTTCGATGCCTCATTTCGACCGAACCCTGAAGCAGTACGTCGAAGACGAAGCCTGCTTTATGTTTGTCAACAAAGGGGAAGTTGGCGTCCGGTCACAGGAAGACTATTTCAAGCTGAACAAGGACGTCGGCATGCTTGCAAAGTGCCTCAACTATTTCTTTGAGCCGACGGATGCCAAAGATGTTTGTGACGATGGCATCGAATCCGTGGGCATTTTCCTTTATCCCTCGCTGGTCGAGGACCTCTTCGAATTCGAACTTTCGGGATCCACCTACACCGTAGACTACAACCTAAAGCAGGTGCAGATCGATCTATTGCTAGAGAATTATAAACAGAGTGTCAACATCCTCCTTGATCATCCAGAGCTCGCAGATGAAGGTATGGTGAAGACCAAACTAAAGGAATTCGTTCTGCTCATCGCAAAATCCGAGCAAGCACCCTCTCAATTGGACTTTCTTGCGGCGCTATTCAAGCCCAAAGAAGCGGCGTTCAAATCCACCATTCAGCATAATCTCTACGCCAACCTTTCGCTGGAAGAGCTGGCCACTTTGTGCCATCTGAGTTTGTCTTCATTCAAGCGCAAGTTCACCGAAGTCTTTGGCGAAAGCCCCAAGAAGTACATTGTCAAAAAGAAAGTAGAAAAAGCCGCCAGCCTGTTGAAGGGTGAGGATAGACGCGTATCTGAAATCGCTTATCAGGTTGGCTTCGATTCCTTGGCCACTTTCAACAGAAATTTCTCCTCGATCATCGGTCAGTCCCCATCTGATTACCGTTTGAGCTAAAATGAGAAGCCTTTGAGCTGATACGTTCAATCGACACCCCCTCTTTCTCCGTCCTTTGTTCTATCAAATTTTTAGAATAAAGTCATGAGAAAATCTAAGGCACTCAAAGCCTATCTAATCATTTCCGGCCTTCTCCTTACCTTCATCGGTGGGGCAACTTTAGTGGCACCGGTCGCCATGAAAGGTGGCTCTGGTATTGATATCGCCGGCAATATCAGCGTTATCAATGATGTCAGGGCCGCAAGCGCACTACTACTGACTTTGGCCTTGCTTACGGTATCTGGCGCTTTTGTCAAAAGGTTGACGTTCACATCCAGCCTGATTGCACCCGTACTCTTTTTGTCGATGGGTATCGGTCGTTCGCTGAGTCTACTACTGGACGGTATGCCCGTAGAGGGGCTCGTCAACGCTACGGTACTGGAGCTCGTCTTAGGCACCATAGGCGTCTTTCTATTTGCACGATTCCAGGAGAGAAAATCATAAAACACAATTAAAGCAAAGTATCATGAACCGTATCGTAATGATTACAGGCGCCAATGCAGGTATTGGCAAAGAGACCGTCAGACAACTGGCAATGAAAAATGAAACAGAGCGGATCTATTTGGCTTGTCGCAACCCGCAAAAAGCCGAGGCCGCCAAGAGGGAGCTCGAGGAATCGACGGGTCGATTCATTTTCGAAATCTTGATTATGGACGTTGCGGATCCCAGCTCGGTCAGAAAGGCTGTAGCAGACTTGTACGAACCTGTCGATGCCCTGATCATGAATGCTGGCGGCACTGGAGGTAGGAATCCGGCAGAACACACCAAAGAAGGGGTCACTAACATCACTGCAACTAATCTATTAGGCCATGTGGTCTTGGTCGATGAGCTCTTGAATGCGAATAAGCTGAAAAATGTAGCGCTTTTCGCGAGCTCAGAAGCGGCGAGAGGCATCAAAAAGATGGGCATGAAAAGACCGGCATTGAGGGAATCTTCCACAGATGAGTTCAGCACCGTTTTCGACGGTTCTTTTTTTGGGTCCGATTTCGATCCGATGCAGGTCTACGGCGTCGTCAAGTATGGTGGGACACTTTGGATGTCCTCGATGGCCCGCAAGAATAGCGATGTTCGATTCATTTCTATGAGTCCGGGAGGGACCCGCGGCACCCAAGGCTTTGATGAATTACCACTGATCAAGAAAATCATGTTCAAGTATGTCGGGATGCCAATCCTGATGCCGCTTATGGGTCTTTCTCATAGCCTGCGCAAGGGAGCAAAGCGTTTTGTGGACGGCATCAGTGATGAATCGCTAAAAAGTGGCGCTTTTTACGCCAGCAAGGAGGGCGTGCTTACCGGCCCGATTGTAGAGCAAACAGCCATCTTTCCAGACCTGGCCAATCCGACGTATCAGGACAATGCCAATGAGGCGATCCATCAGTTCCTGCGTTAAGTCAAATTCATTTCTCCAATTCTAAGGTGCGTATCTCCACGCGCCTTGTTTTCATTTTGGTTCCTCCATCCGGTGCTGCGCACGTTCAGCGTGGGTGTAGGGCGTAAGAACTTGGGGGTGAATTGGGGTTCTGGCGAGTGCTGACTACGGCCCTAGAAAATACAGCGCCGTCATGGGGTCTTGATGCGATGCTACAATGAGTTCCTGTCTCGCGTACAGCTCCCTTATTGCTATGCAATGATGTGTCTACTCGCTCACAGGATGACGGTCTAAAAAATATAAATACAGCAATCCCCGATTCTATTTCGGGGTCTCCCGGCTTAAGGTCCGATCCGGTTTTTTGAAAGAGATCCCGTAACTCGGCCCGGGAATAACCGATTTTTTTGTGTGGTATCGTCCGCCGCTGTTGGTGTTGTCACCACAACAGTTTCCAATTACCCCGTCCAGCGCTCGAGGAGACGGCTTGTGAGCTTCGGTTTGATGACTCACCATTCTCATCCAAACCATTATCTTCGTCCACATCCGAACCTGTAAACAATGACCAAGCTACTTTTGACGATTGCATCATTCCTCATTTTCATCCCGACAACCTATGCGCAATATGCGCTGGAAGCCAGCCTCGGCGCACCCTATGTCGAGTCGCTGCAGGCTTCTGCCGACGGCGAATCGCTCGCCTGGGTCACCAACGAGGCCGGGGCTCGCAACATCTGGTGGACGTCCGTAGACGATGCAGAACCCCAGCCACTCACCAGCTTTAGGGCGGATGACGGGTTGGGGATCAATATCGTCGGCATAGTTGCGGATCACTTGCTTTTTGTGCGCGGCAACGGCAACAACAGGCAGGGACAGCCGGCCAATCCGTCAAGTTTGCCATATACGCCTGTACGTCAACTGTTCCGAATCCAATTATCGAGCGGTGAATTGGATACCCTGGACCAAGCGGCCGGTAGCTCCATGGCAATGGATGGATTGCAGTTGATTTTCGCGAAGGCTGGCGGCGTCTCGGTCATTGAAGACGTCACTGCACAGGAGGTCACCGCGCGCAGGTTGTTTGAGGTACGAAGTGGTGCAGGTTCTTTAGTCTGGTCCACTAGCGATGACCGTATCGCTTTCGTGGGCAATAGGGGAGATCATAGTTTTGTCGGCGTTTATGAACCCGCTTCGGACGATATCCGGTGGATGGCGCCAGCATTTGGATTGGATACCGAGCCCGTCTGGTCGCCCGATGGATCCCAAATTGCTTTCATCCGGACCCCGGGAAGACGTCAGGGAGAACTACGCAACATCATGTCGGGCAATCCTTTCGAGATCATTGTCGCCGATACAAAGACAGGTGTGGGCCGTTCTATTTGGCAGTCACCGGGGGATGACGGAGGGTTTTCACAATACTATCCATCCAATTCCATCCGCTGGACGCGAGGCAATCAGATCTTGTTTTACTCGGAGCACGAAGGGTGGAATCACCTCTATGCCATCGAGCCAGATGGTACTAATTTGCGGGATTTGACACCTGGCGACTATGAGCTGGAAAATCATACGCTTTCCCTTGATCATCAATACGTGTATTGCACTAGCAACCGGGAAGACACTAACCGAAGACACATCTGGCGGATCGACCTGTCTTCTGGCTCCAGTGCGCAGCTGACCGACGCCGAGGGCATTCAAACCCATCCTGTGGCGCTCTCTGGTGGCACCATCGCCTATCGGGAGGGCTTTTTTAATCGTCCTACAGGGGTCACTTTGCAAAAGGGAGGTGAGCGTAGGTCAATGGGGTCAATACCCAAGGGCTACCCAGCCGATGCTTTCGTTGAGCCGAGGGCGGTGACGTTCCAGTCCGCAGACGGATTGACCATCCACGGGCAGTTGTTCGATGCAACTCCAAGAAGCAAATCAGCGAAGCCTGCCGTTATTTTCATGCATGGAGGCCCCATTCGACAGATGCTGTTGGGATACCACTATAGTGGCTATTATGCCAATGCTTACGTCATGAATCAATACTTGGCCTCCCAAGGGTACGTGGTGTTGTCG
>JBCCXG010000261.1:0-8070 GCA_039191945.1 Bacteroidota bacterium | reverse complement strand
TGAATATTATTTTTTTAATATGAAAGGCTTTGATTTCTTTAGAAAATTATTTCTAAAATGAACGTTAAACAAAACATACTCTATGTTTAACCTTTGAAGAGTAAAAATTCAACAATCAAGGAAAATTGCATTTTACTAATGTTTTGACTAACTATTTAGCCGAAACATTAAACAAGAAAATCATAGGGAATTAAGCTTCTGCGAACTCGACCTGGTGGATCAGCAATTCGTTGCCGGTAATCACGTCGCTAGTGGGCGCCCCGCAGTTTTCACATACAAAGTGGTAGTTCTGCACTCTGGAGGTTGCAGTGCAAATAGGACAGCTGACGGTCGTGGGTATCCAGTCAATTTCCAGTCCTACGGTATCGTATTTGGGATTGTCAGCCTTGACGGCCTCAAAGGCATTCTGCATCAACGTGGGCTCTACGTTGGACAACTCACCCACCTTCATTCGAATGGTTTGAAGTCGCGTAAGCTCCTCTGTACCGAACTCCTCTTCCAGCGTGCGGAAGACATTCCTTACCAATGACACTTCATGCATCTGTCTTCTGAATTTCCAACTGTTCAATCGATGCGAGATGCTGTTGCGCTCTGGAGGTAATGAACGGATCATCTGTTAGTCGCGCTGCCTCTGCAGCTTTTTGGGACATGTCCTTTATTCGCACAGATTCCATGGTCGTGTTGATGTTGTTTGCTTCCCAGGAGGCCTCCAGGTAGTTGAGTAGGGTCATCGCCCGCTCCCTGGGCATAGAGTGTTCATCGCGAATCGCCAGCGCTTCATTGAGCATATGCAGGGCTTTCTCGATATTGTCAGACTTTAAAGAGGCTGGGTAGTTGATCAAAGCCGTGGCATAATTGTGACACACCGTGGCATATTCTACAGGGTAAAGATCTCGCTCAAAGAAGCCCAGCGCCTCTTGAAAGGAAGAGGCAGAAACTGCGGCCCAAATCGCGCGCTTTTGTTGCTCCTCGGGCATCTCAGCGTAAAGTACACCCAACCGATGGTGTATGTCCGCAAACCAATAAGGGGCTTCATCCTTCGAGAAAAGCCCCAGCGCCTGTTGATAACAGGAAACTGCCAATGTGTACTGTTGCGGAGCCCCCACCTTGGCCCATTGATGCAGTGCAGCCCCCTTGGCTATATACATTTCCACAAGCAGTTCGGTCACAGCTTCCTCGGAATAAATGAAGATAGCCTCATCAATGAGCTGTACGGCTTGAGCATAATCGCCATTCAAAATACGAGCAGTAGCCATGTCATTGAGCAGCTCAGCCACGATCAGTTCAGCACCTGAATCCCGGTAAAAAGTCAGCGTATCCTCGAAAGTTGGCCATACACTTGTCGGAATTGGCAGTTGATGGGTCTGACTGTGGGACAAAAGGGCTTTGAGATCTTCCGTATCGTGCGCGTGGTAGGCGGCTGTCACCAGCCCTTCAGCGAGCGGGTAATCCTGGGCCCAGTTGGCACCTAGTATCCGCCCGGTCTGATTGCAAAATGATTTATAACATCTCAGGGTAAACGCCCGGAGCTCCTTATGTCCTGTTTGTTTTAAGGCGTCTTGAAAAAGGCCCTCGATGGTGGACTGCTCCTCCGAATGATGATAGAAGCCTAAAACCGCCCGATTATGGCAAAAGTGGTAACCATCAAGCGAATTGACCATCCATTCGTGATCTTCACCTAAGTACAATCCCGACAACAGGGGATACAGCTTGTCCTCCTGACTGATTTGAAGCGCATCCTCCGATAAGCCGAGCAAATGAAATACAAGGCCCAATAGATTTCCTGACGTCAATGGAAGGGGAGGAAAGAGGAAAGGAGTAGACTGGTTGTACCATTCGGGTAGCAAGACGATCAAACCATGATCTACTTCAATGTACCGCTGCCGGCCGCTATTACGAACTGTATCTTCAATAGGAACGATCTCCAGACTGTCGGCAAGTGGAAAGGTCGAGAGGATATCTAAAGCGAAGTCCTTCTCTGTGTCGGAGAGTCCTATTCTGATGTCTTTCATGGTTTTTTTAAGTTTATCTTTATCCAGCCCGCTGACGCATTGCATTCATAATCCAGCGGGCGGTCTTGTGCGTCAATTTCATGATCGATCAGAATACTATGAATAGCTAAGGATCGATCTCCCTTTAGGTTTTTGGTCTTCAGTAAGAAAGAACTCGTCTTGTGCATCTTGGCGAACCAAGAACTACTACTGGGAGCCACCAGAAGCCGCTGCGAGTCTTCGTCGTAGGAGAGGAGCGCTTGATCTTCACGACCAAAGAAATGCTCAACGAGCTCCGCCTCCAGGCATAGATGTTTTTTTGATAATTCAATCATTCTAAGCCATTGCAATCAGGTCGTCAGCAACCAGGTTCACTACCTTTTCAGCTGCCGATTTGACTTCAGGTGACATATTTACTTCGAGCTTGATATTGTCCACAGCGATCAGATATACATCGATATCTCCGGGATAGTCGTCTCTCAATATCTTCTTCGCGTAGGAAAGTGCTTGATCCCATTTTAAACTGTGCAGGAACACCATGGGGTCTTCTTGTGGAGCACTCATCACCTCCTTTGCGGGAAGCTTGAAAATCGTCCCAACTTCTTCTCCGGAATTCACAGTAGCATCCACTAAAATCAGACGATCATGGCCCTGTAATTGAAAAAGCACTTCAAAAGATGAAGTACCCATATCGATAAATGTGATATCGTCATTCCCGGCAAATCGCTGCTGTAGCAACTCCACAATATGGCATCCTACCGCGTCATCACTTCTCACCGGATTGCCAAAACCTAAAACTGCAGTTCTTCCCATGCTTAGAGAAAAAAGTTGACGCCGACCTCACGATCGGCGCCATCAAATTGGTGTATGATTATAATTTAAACTGTGTCAACTTCTTACCGGACTTCTGGTCATACGCGTGTACAGTACACACGAGACATGAATCGAAAGATCTAGCGACCATGCCCACTTCGACCGGATCGGTAGGATCCTCAATCTCTGTGCCAGTCAAGGCTGCTTCGATCGGTCCAGGATTACCCTCCTCATCATTAGGCCCAACATTCCAGGTCGTCGGTGCGATCACCTGGTAGTTTTTGATGACTCCATCTTTGATTTCTACCCAATGAGCCAACGATCCACGTGCAGCTTCCGTGGCACCAAAACCGATACCATCTTTCTCCTCGGGCTTGATGTAAAACGGATCATCGAGATTGACTGCCCTCAGCCACTCATCAATCAATTCGTAGAGACGAGGTGCTTCATGCACACGAGCCAAAGTACGAGTGAATACACTAGGCCCCATTTTCGACATGATGTCACCAAACAGTGGATCCTGGATCTGGTGGTCCATATTGTTTGGATTCGCATTCATAATCACTCGAGACAAAGGTCCCGCCTCCGCTGCAGATCCCATGTAGCGCGGCGCTTTGGCCCAGCTGTATTTACCGTCGAAGTCCGTATTCTCCAGGTTCGTCGAAGGCAGTGGTGTCGGCAGCGGCTCCTCCCACGGGTGGGTCGGAGGTACATTTTCATACCAAGAGTGATCTACATGCTCTAATACTTGCTTGTGGTCAAACTCATGATAGTTGGTACCATCAAAGAAACCGGAGGAGCTAATCAGCGCCTGGTTTCGTGTATCTACAGTGGGTTGATTGTACCGATCCTTGTGCAAGTAGGTACCAAAGGCTAGGAACTTACCTACACCCTGGCCGAAAGTATCCAAACCGAATTCAAGACTTGCCCTGATGAAAAGTCCAAGGTCACTGTTGCGATGAGAGTCGTTCTCCTCCAACCAGGCCATCAGGTCGTCGTAGGTTTTGATCTGTAGGTACCGCTCGATCGAGCAACCGAGCCACATACCTTCCAACCAATCCTTGCGGAACTGATTCATGATGGCATGTGCACGTGTGATGTCTTTCAACGTAGGCGCTGACATGACACCACCCGGCACCATATAGCTGGAATGGGGCCACTGACCACCAAAAAGTGCGTACACCTGTACCGGCAACGCACTAGCGGTCAACCCCTTTTGAAAAGATGTCCCGACATAGGCAGCGAATCGATTGACCACCTCCTGATAGAGTGGCTTATTCGCAAACTTTTTATTGGCTAGGTCAGTCGCAAAAATTGCATAGAACCATCTGGGAATACTCTGGATGGTCTCCGTAGCTTGCCCGATTGCTCGAAGCAACAAGGCATTTGGGCTCAAGGTAGTACCCCACGCCGTATCCAGGGCTGAAGAAGCACAATACAAGTGAGAGCCCCCACAGATACCACAGATTCGTGGTGTAACGATCAATCCAGACTGTGGATCTTTGCCAGCCATGATGCGCTCAAAGCCTCTAAACATGGCAGCCTGCGTGTGGGCTTTGGTGACCACCCCATCTTCCATGTGGACTTGTACGTCCAGGTCACCTTCTACCCTTCCGACCGGGGATATGTTGAGTTCTTTTGTCGCCATTCTTATTTCGAAGTTTCAATTAGGGTTTTATTAGATGGAAGCACTTTCTCCCAGCCAGCTCGCACATAGTAAAGTGCCTTGGACTGTCCAGTAGGTACGTCTTTAGGAAGTACACCCAAATGCTTCATGGTTTTGAGCACACTTCCCTTTTTCAAATCGTGATGAGGGAATCCCGGCTCGGTACATCCTAAACAAGGGTGATTGGCGCGTGTCTTGCTATTCACCCGGTTCCAAAGCACCCGATTACAAGACGCCCGGGTCATCGGCCCTCGACAGCCTACTTCATAGAAGAGACAGCCGCCTCGTTTACCAAAACCACCATCTATCTTCTGAGCGAAGTTGTTGACATTGGTACAACCCGTCTGGACAAAGTCAGTAAAGAAAGTCTTAGGACGATGATACTCGTCGATCAGCACATCACCGATTCTGCCTGTACTGATGGCTACCAGGATCTGAGATACCCAGTCCGGATGCGCAGGACAGCCTGGAATATTAATGACAGGAAGACCACCTTTCGAAACGAAATCCGCTCCAAGAAAACCTCCCTTTGCCTTCTTATGGAATTGCAGACCCGTCGACTCACTTGGATTCGGATCTACTGCCGGTATGCCACCATAGGTAGCACAATCCCCAATACCTACAACAAACTGTGCGACCTCTGACAATGCCTTGACCCAATCCATCATGGGACGATCACAGAAGAAGTTCATGGTTCCCGTGTTGTTCGGGCCCTGCACAATCGATCCCTCAAAAACGAAGATGTCTAGCGCAATCTTACCATCCATGATGTCTAACATCATTTCCTCCACCTGATTGCCGATTTCCAGGCCAACAGATGGGTGCCAAAGGATGTTGATGCCGAAATCAGTCACCAGGTCCACCACCGTTGGCTCCTCAGCGTTCAGGAAGCTCATTGTGTTGCCGCTGCAAGCACCTCCCTGAAGCCATAATACATTTGCCATAGGTTAAAAACTTTTGGGGTTTAGAAAAAAATTTCTAGTAAACTGACTAGAAAAAGGTCTCCAAAAACTGACAAAAGTCAGTTTTAGATAATCTTTTCTAACCGAAAAGCCTCAAAAGGAGCTATTTAGAATGATTCCAGATAATTTGTTGAATCTGACTCAAACGAGTGTTCAACAAACCTAATTCGGAGAGCAGGAAAATTGATCAAGGGAGACGCGCACCGTCCCACGGGGGTCTTTCGAAGCCGTCCGACGGATGTAATTCGCGTCAAACTGAGCTCTGGCTTGCGTGGGGCATGACCTGATTCCCCGCACAATGAATCGACAGGTGTCCTTGGGGTGGACAAAAACCAAGCTCACATGCCAAAGACCTCTACTGTATTGGATGAAGTCAATCACGGCTGCATCTTGGTACCAATCGTCGTCCTCAATGAAAGTGACGTCCATAATCCTTCCCTGTCGCTCGAGTCGATCCTCCCAGAGTGGCGACAACTGGGCCATCGTTTGCTTGTCTATGATCATGAGAATCAGGGATTTTGACTACCTAACAATCCCTGTTCCTAATTGTTTCAGCTCATTGATCCCCATCGGTGTCAGCAATGGGATGATCGTCCCCCATATCCGATTGCAATAGTCCTTGTTGGTTTGTGGTAAGTCGTGAATCGACTGAAAATTTCCATAGAGGTAACTCTGCATCCACAGCTGATCGATCGTGAAATCTAGCTGCTCAGGCCAGTCACTGAGCCGCAGCACGCCTCGGTTCTCATTAAAGGTGAGCATCTGCCGATATTGACCCTTCTGCCAGTCGATCAATTGAACGTGCTCCTCTTTGATATTGGGATAGTTGCGAAAAACCTCCAGCATATCCGTGAAGAAAAATCCGTAATGACGCTGAAGCAGAAAGAGCTGATGGAAATAGTGGTCCATGTACTCAAAAAGTGGCACGATGTTCAGCTCAGACATCAGGGCCTTGAGATCGTTTTGAAGATCCTCGTGAATGGCGACCACAATGGCCTCCTTGTTCTTATAGTGATAGGCCAAGTTCCCGATGCTGAGGAAGGCCTCATCGGCAATATGCTGGAGACGGACATTGACCACACCGTGTTGATTAAAAAGTGACACTGATGCGTCGAGGATCCGTTCTTTGGTCCCTTTCATATATGGCGAAGTTAGGATGAATCAATTTCTCGATTTATGACAATTGTCCGAATCTGCATGGTATTTGAAATAAAAGACGTGATATATTCTACAAAAGTTGTAAAAATGAAGACCCTACCTATATTTGTTCTACAAAAGCTGTAAAAATGTCAAAAAACCTGGGAACGCTGGAGGAGACCATCTTGCTCATGGTAGCAGTGATGCAAAGCGAAGCTTATGGCTACTCTCTTTCGGAGGAATACAAGAGAACTTTCGGTAACGAGATCAGCATCAGCGCTGTACATACGGTTCTGAAGCGGCTCGAAAAGAAGGGTTTCATCCTTTCTGAGATGGGTGGCGCCACCACCGAAAGAGGAGGTCGTCGAAAGCGCATCTTTAAGATTACATCGCTGGGAATGAACACTCTCCATGCCCTCCAGGACAATCGCATGAAGCTCTGGAGGATGATGCCTAACGTAAAGCTGTCCTGATGCAGGAAAAAAAGAAACCAACAGGACCTGCTCGGTGGATCGATCGCTTCCTGGAATGGTACTGTGCGGACCACCTATTCGAGGAGATACAGGGAGACCTGCACGAGGCCTACTTTCATCGCAGTCAGCAACAAGGTCCCAAAAAGGCCAACTTCCGGTTCTTCATCGACGTGCTGACCTTCTTCAAACCCTCCTCCTTCAAAAAAGTAGAGAAACCTTCTGACCCCTCTCCCATGTATCGCAATTACCTCAAATCCGCCCTTCGCAACTTCTCTCGCAACAAGGTTTACGGCTCTATCAACCTGTTAGGTTTGGTGATTGGTGTCGCCAGCTGCCTGTTCATCGCATTGCATGTCATCGAGGAACTCTCCTATGATGAGTTTCACTCCAAATCATCCAACAAATACCGGGTGGTAATGGACATGCTCAACAACAACGAGCTATCCGTCAAGAGTGCAGTCACCTTCCCAGCCGTCGGGCCGGGATTGCAAGAAGAAATGCCAGAGGTGATTGACATGACCCGAATCATCCCTTTTGGCAAGGGAGTGTACCGTGTGAATCAACCCGATGGGACGCCCATCCACTTCAACGAAGAAAATGCCGTTTATGCCGATGCTAACTTCTTCCAGATGTTCGGCTTTAAGCTGCTCAAAGGCAATCCAGAGGAGGTGCTCGCCCAAACCCAACAGACCGTCATGTCAGCGTCCACGGCAGAGCGTTACTTCGGCGAAGCCGATCCCATGGGTAAGACCGTAGTGCACGCAGGCAGGGACTTCATTGTCACCGGCGTCATGGAAGACTTCCCCGACAACTCCCACATGTAGTTCGATATCATCTCTTCACTTCGCTCGTGGCCGGATTTTGAGGAATGGCCCCAAAACTGGGGCTGGTATGACTTCTACACGTTCATCGAAGTGAGTGACGGCACCAATAGGATTGCGCTAGAAGAAAAGGTGAGCAGCTATCTTGATACGAAGAAGGCCGAATGGTTTGAAGGTGATAACAGTCGTGAGGTGCTTGGCCTTCAG
>JBCCXG010000260.1:0-8099 GCA_039191945.1 Bacteroidota bacterium | reverse complement strand
CTCATAGTCACCCATGACCATCACCTCCTGCGCGGTGTCAATCAGGGCGACTTCTTTCAGCCTGATCTCTCGAAGCGCTTTCCTTTGCTTCGCTAGCTCCTTGTCCACGTGTAGGTCATAAAATTCGTTGAGCTTCGCATCCTTGGACGCAAAGGCCTTAATGAAGGCATCCGACCCTGACCTTTGGTCGTACAAATAGGCTGCGGTATAGTCATCCACTGCCGTGCCCAGCACCCGCACTTCATCAATCATCCCCCCGGTGAAGTCCTTGTCGTAGTGTCGATTGCCGATGATCAGGCCTTGATAGGGCATATAGACCGTGGGTGCTTTGGTCAGGTAAGGCATAGTGGATCGGTAGATATAATCCCTTACCACATCAAATTCAATGCTCTTGCCGTTGCGATAGAGCTTCATGCCCTCCGACTCGCTGGAGCCATCGTAGGACCAGACGTAATGCACCCATTCGCCGATGGGTAGCTTTTCGGGATCGCGGATATCAATGGTTTGGTATGGATGCGCGTGATTGATCCTGAAATGCAATTGGTCCTTTTTGATCACCGTGTCCCAACCGCGATAGCCCTGGATCCTGTTGTTGCCATTATACATGACGTGGGCATTTTCGTAGCTTTTGTTGGCGTTGACCCAAAAGCTAATGGTGAAGGGATCTACCCTTTCAAAAATCGCGGGCTTCCCATCAGCGACAAACTGACCGTTGGCTGCACTCACCACCGCTTGGCCCATCTTGCCCTCTGCCGTCGAGATGCCCCCCCAGTAGCGGGCAGGTCCATTGCGCGGCAGCTCGTCGTAGGCCTTGCCATCCCTTAGATTGTCAAAAGTCAAATGAATCAGTGAGTTGCGTTTCACGATAGCTGCGGGGCTCGTACCCGATACATTGGCCATCCACGCTTGAAACTGCTCCTCGTTCGCCCGCGCCTGCTGGTCAATGTGCTCTGCGCCTTCCTCAATCTGTGTCAACAGATAGTCCCTCAAATCCTGGGCTTCCTCCTCCAACAGCGGGACGACCGGTCCGGAACTCATCGAATACTTATTAGGAACCATCTGACCATTCTCGATCGCATTGTTACTAAAGATCCCGTCCCCACGCTCGATGGTGGAATTGAAAAAGCTGAACAACTGGAAATAGTCCTTCTGGCTGATCGGATCGTATTTGTGATCGTGACAACGTGCACACCCCATGGTCAGCGCCATGAAAGCCGATCCCACGGTATTGGTTCGATCGGCCACGTACTCCACGCGAAACTCTTCGGGGATGACGCCCCCCTCTGAGTTCTGCTTGTGGTTTCGGTTGAAGGCTGTAGCCAGTATTTGCTCGGTCGTCGCGTTAGGTAGCTGGTCTCCGCCGATTTGCCACAAGATGAATTTGTCGTATGAGAGGTTTTCGTTGAAGGACTTGATCACCCAATCCCGGTAGGGCCAGAAGGTGTGGTGAAAATCGTCCAGGTATCCTTCAGAGTCCGCGAACCGGGCGACGTCCAGCCAGTAGGCGGCCATGCGTTCGCCAAACGCCGGATCATCCAGCAGGTGATCGACCAAGGCTTCGTAATAGGTATCCGCATCGTACGCCAACCAATGGTCAAGGTCCTTGATAGTCGGGGGTAAGCCAGTAATATCGAAGTATAGTCGACGGATCAAATTTTCCCGAGCCGCCTCAGGCGATGGATCGAATCCATTCGCTTCCAGCGTCTTATACACGAAATGATCGATTTCATTTTGGGCCCAATCTGCATCCGTTCTGGGGACTTTGGACTTTTCTGGCTTTGTAAAGGCCCAGTGCGGTTTGTACTCCGCTCCTTGGTCGACCCATTTGATCAGGGTGGCCTTTTCCTCCGCAGTCAGTTTGAGATTTGACTCGGGCGGTGGCATCACAAATTCCTCCTCTTCGCTTAAGATCCGATCGATGGCCAGGCTCTTTCCGACCTTACCAGCGACGATGGCGTGTCCTTCTCCGCTGGCCAGTGCCTTAAAAGCTCCCTCCTCATTGTCCAATCTCAGCTCAGCCTTTTGATTTTGGGCATCAGGACCGTGACAGGCAAAGCACTTGTCCGATAAGATGGGCTTGACGTGGAAGTTATAGTCGATGACCTGGGGCAATTCGTTGTAGGCCACCCGCACCTGATCTGGCATATCAGGGCTACAGCTACCCAATACATACATGAGGGCCATCCCAACGAGCTGGCAATGACGATCGTATAACATCTGGAAAGCGTCAATCTTCATACACAACTTCCTAAGTATCCTTCCTTAAAAATAGGTCTAATTCTTGGGTGAATCCATCAGGTGCTGTTACGCTTTGGTATTATACTGCGTACCTGACCCCACGTATTATTAGAAGCGAAAAACCGACACTTTCCACAATTCGACCTTGGTAAACTGAAACCAATCGGGAAGGCTGGTTATTTAGAGTTACAACTAGTTCTTTAAAAACACGGTAGGATCAAGGCAGAGCCGGCCCCTAGCTAGCCACGACACAAGAGGTCCCGTCGCTCGTCGAAACTACGGTTCAATGAAAAATTGCAGATCCGCACTCAAACTCACTTACGAATTCATTCGTAGATGTCGCTAGAGAATCATCAACTTCACCTATGTAGGGGGCAACCCTTTGATTGGAAGCTATGAAAATTGTAGAGACGGTACCGAAAGAGGACTACCTGATATTGATTGAAATCTGGGAAGCCTCGGTGAGGGCCACGCACCAGTTCCTTAAGGAAGAGGACATTGTGTATTTCAAGCCGCTGATCCTCGAGAAGTACTTCGATGCGGTGACCCTGGCGGTGGTCAAAGATGAGCATGGGAAGATCAAAGGCTTTAGCGGTGTCGCCGAGAATAGTCTTGAAATGCTTTTCATCGATCCCCTTTACTTCGGTCAGGGATTGGGCAAGCAACTGCTCCAACATGCCATCGAGAAGGCACGCATCACCCTCGTAGATGTGAATGAAGACAACCAGCAGGCTTTGAGATTTTACGAGAAGCAAGGCTTTGAAATCTTTGACCGATCGGCCACTGATCCCACCGGCAAACCATATCCCATCCTACACATGAGGCTGAAAAGTTCCTAATTGAGATATTTGCGAGGACTCCCCGAAGAGCCAGGGGACTTTCATAGTCCTGTTTAGGAACACTAGGTACTGGAAATGCAGAATCAAATGCTTGAAGAATTCCTTAGGTCATTCCAAATTCTCGAAGAAGAAGAAATAGCAGCCTTCACCAATAAGACGGTCAGTAGGCAGTTGAAAAAAGGTGAATTTCTCATCACCGAAGGTAAAATCAGCAAGTACATTGCTTTCATCCAATCGGGCGTGTTTCGATCCTTTTACCGCTCCTCGGAAACGGAAGAAGTCACCTATTGCTTCACGTTCGAAAACACCATCATCACCGCTTACACCTCGTGGATCACGCAATTGCCGACCAACGAAAACATTGAGGCGATGACGGATATGGACCTGAAGCTCATCTCAAAAGACCACATGAACCAACTGGAGGATGCTTACCCCAACTGGGTGAAGTTCTTCAAAAAGGTGGCAGAAAATGAGTATATGAATCTAGAACGCCGGATTTTCATGCTGCAACGGGAAAGCGCCGAAACCCGCTATCACGACTTACTGAAGCATCACCCCGAATACCTTCACTCCTTACCGCTGCAGTACCTTTCTTCCTACCTGGGCATCACGCAAAGGCACTTAAGCAGGATCAGAAAGAACTTGTCGTTTTAGACATTTGTCCTAAAAATTGGAAAGGGTCTTCCGGAGCTTTGCGTCCTTAGCAAACTCCAATTCAGATGATTGAGGCATTACGGACGCCAGAGGACCGATTCAAAGAATTACCCGATTACGACTTTTCGCCCAACTACCTCGATGACTTAGAGGGCTATGAAGGGATCAGGGTGCACTTCCTGGATGAGGGAAACCCGACATCGCAAGAAGTCTTTCTATGTCTTCACGGGGAACCCAGTTGGAGCTATGTCTACCGAAAAATGATTCCCATTTTCACCGAGCATGGCTACCGCGCAATCGCTCCTGACCTCATTGGATTTGGCAAATCCGACAAACCCATCGACGAAGCCACCTACACGTTTAACTTTCACCGCAACTTCCTGATTCGATTGATTGAAAGGCTGGACTTGCAAAACATTACCCTAGTCTGTCAGGACTGGGGCGGCCTGCTTGGACTCACCCTACCCATGGATATGGCTCAACGATTCAAGAGGCTCCTGATCATGAACACTGCCCTGATGAATGGTCAACCTGCCGGTCCCGTATTCGCAGAATGGAAGGCAGAGATAAGCGACGTGGCTAATGTGGATTTGGTCAGGCTTTTCCAAAAACACGCTCCAGGCATTGCTTGGGAGGAAGCGGCTGCTTACGAAGCTCCTTTCCCAGATGCCACCTACAAAGCGGGCGTAAGGAAATTCCCAAAATTGGTCGCTCAGGAACCGCATATGGATGGGGTAGCCACATCACTCAAAGCGGCAGAGTTCTGGAGAAACGAGTGGGAAGGTGCGTCCTGCATGGCGGTAGGGATGTTGGATCCCATGCTAGGGCCCTCAGTGATGTCACACATGCGAAACCTCATCAGGAACTGCCCTCCCCCTTTGGAGATAGCAAACGGCGGTCATTTTGTACAAGAAGCAGGTGGCCCACTCATTGCACTCCAAGCACTTGAAACTTTTGGATTGATTAAAACTGAGATTGATGGATAAATACAACTCAACAAAGGCATTCCTCGAGGCCTTTCAGGAAGCCTGGTCCACCCAAAACACCGCAGCTGTACTGACCTTCTTTGCCGATGACCTACAATTCGAAGACATACCCATCGGACTGCGAGCGAAAAACAAGACGGAATTGGAAGGCGTGTTGCACACCACTTTCGGCGGCGTGCCGGACTTCAAGATGGAAATCTTCGACTACCATGAGGGGCCCGGTTTTCTCGTCACCCAGTGGAAACAGACAGGCACCATGACGGTGGATGGCTATGGTTTGAGTCTTAAAAACTTCCCCTACCAGACCATCACCACTTCTATCATCCAGAGAGATACAAATGGCCTGATTACCTCGCTCACTGATAATTGGGACACGAGCATCTTCTTTCGAAAATGATATGAAAATTTTGCATCTAGTTTTTCATCCCTCTCTTGAGGCCTCCGTGGTGAATCGGATTTGGAGGGACCAATTGCTCTCCAGCGGGAAGATCACCACCTCAAGAGACATGTACCAGGAATGCCCTCATTTTGATATTGATGTCGTCAAGGAGCAGGAAATGCTGCTCAATCACGACAGGATCGTTATCCAATTTCCATTGTATTGGTACTCGATGACCCCGCTGCTGAAGCAATGGCTGGATGATGTACTCCAGTACGGTTTCGCCTACGGCCGAACGGGTGACAAACTGAAAGGGAAGGACCTTCAGCTGATCGTTTCTGCTGGGGGCCAAGAGAAGTACTACAGTGGATTCGACATGTACTGTACGATCCACGACCTTTTGAGACCGTTTCAACTGACGGCCAATCTTGCACAGATGAACTACGCCATTCCGGTTTGGATGTATCGCGCCGACAGTACTACCGAGGAAAACATCAGAAGGCATGGTCAACGATGGGTAGACTTGATTGACGACCCTCGTCGCGGCGACGGCAGGACCTTTATCAATAGTGTCCCTGATGAAACTCTGAGCGATTCAGCCCAATGATCAGAAAAATCGTCTATTTGATGGTTGCTGTGGCGAGTATACATTTCCTCATCGATGCAGCCTTACCGAAGTTAATTGTGTCCGAAGAGGTATATGGTGCGTATTACTGGCCCAAAGCTCCCTGGCTATTCGCTCACGTTTTGACCGGATTAGTCGCCATTCTCATCGGATGGTATCAATTCATTCCCAAGTTGCGAGCCGCCAAGCCCCAACTCCACCGAGTCCTGGGCAGGGTCTATTCCATTGGCATTATTGTATCGGCGATTACAGGAGTCTATCTAGCGGCCTATTCGGGTTTCAATCTGGTGGGCAAGATCAGTCTGGGCATCGTTCCCTTCATCTGGCTGAGCACAGTGCTCTTCGGTTACTACGCCATTATCAAAAGACAAATGGCGCAGCACCAGGAATGGATGGCTCGAAGCTACGTGGTTACTTTCTTCTTCATCGTCTTCGTCATCCTTTCTAAATACCTGCCTTACGAATACTTCGGAACCTATGCTGAGACCATGCCGCTGATTTCCTGGTTCAGTTGGTCCATCCCATTATTCGTATATGAACTGCTTTTACAAAGCCAAAAAATGAAAAACACGAATCGTCAAATGGAGTATTGAGTCACTTTTCAAACCTGGCCACTATCCAAACGCTATTCTTGAGAGAAATGGACACTTCCTTATCTGTTCCGCTGTAGTTCCCTTCCCAACCCACGAATCGGTACCCCGGCTCAGCCTGGGCAGATAGCTCAATGGTCGAGCCCTTCCGGAGTATTCGTCGGTCTTCACTCATCTTGACCCTGCCGCCCTCTGTCGCATACAGCAGTACGATCGCCAGATCCTTCTCTCTTCTGGGTTGGAACCCTGCATCGCTGGCCCAATGGGTAGCGGTCATGCCATTGGTTCCTTTCAGTTGACCCCCCACAGCGTAGGATTCGACTTCGGAATCCGGATTGGCAAAGCGGACCGTATGTCCCTGGCCAACCAATACAAAATCAGTAAGGGGTTGTTGAAGTCCCGAGGCGTTGACGGACATGATGTTCTTCGTCATCGAGGATCGCTGTAAGGGTGTGGAGAAGGAAATTTGGGTCGAATCTTCGTCCGAGGTGACGTTTGTGACTCTAGGGTGCTCCGGGACAGGCGAATCTCGAACTCTGAAAAACGGACCGACAATAGGCCGATTGCCGTCGAAGGCACCGATATCCGGGGCATCCCCTTCGAACGTCTGCTGCCATCGCAGTCCTTCGATCGAGATCGCTGCGCCAGCATCCACGCAGGGGCTATCCTCCCTTAGGGTCAAGTCCTGGGTCAACGGATTCTGAAAACCCGGCGCCTTGACTAGGCCATTCGCCTCCTGCCGATTGGCGGTAAGAACGGTTGAAAAGGGTCGACTCGAGCAGTCATAATCGTAGCGCAGCGACTCATTCCATTGGTCCAGTTCCCATTTGCGTTGGGTCAGTTCGTAAGCATTGTTTTGATGGACGACGTTCAGGATCGTGCGGTCCCCGATCGATCCATGGATTCTTCCCGTTCCGTAGAAGCTGTTGTTGAACAAGTACAGGGTGTCCGAGAGGTGCTGATCCTCATTGCCGTAGATCTTATGATAGCCTGTGGCGATTGCCGCGGTCCTTTCCTCCAGGTCCGTTGTGATCACATTTCCAAAATAATAGATACCTCCACCGTTCACATGGTCAATCGACAGCGTCTTGTGGACGTTATGAGAACGATTGTGATGAATGAACAAGTTGGCGGCATAGTCCTCCGGCTCAAAGTCATTGTCCCGCACGTATTCAATGGTGTTTTCGTAGATCTCAATGTTCTTGTCCATGCCCTGCTTGGCTCTCCAGCGGATGGCGTTGAAAGCATTTCTGATTGTATTACCTCGGATGACATGTCCCCCACTTGTCCCTTCGCAAGCAAACAAAGACCCATTGAGAAAGGCCAATTGGCCGTGATGCATGGAAGTCCAGGCGTCCTCGCCTTCCCACTCCGTCACATCCCATGAGTACCTGCCGCCTTGATCCCAAAAGCAATTTTCGACGAGGACGTGATGGGTGCCCTCACCTTGCGCACGAATCACCCGGCGTCCCCCAACCATGTCGCAGGATTTGAAAGAGAGGTAAGACGAGTTCTCCACCCGGATGGGGTCGGTCCAGCCATTTTGAAATTGCAGATGATGTATTTCAATCCACGAGGCATCCCGAAAAAGCATCCAATGGTTTTGCAGCTCCATACCTGGCCTGGTCGCTCCCCCATCGATGACCGCCAATTGGTCCAACTCTCTCGAGGCGCTGGTGATCACGATTGGTTGCATCGGCGTCCCATTCACGGAAATCGTAAAGGGGCCCTGGTAGATCCCTGAGGTAAGCCGCAAGGTATCGCCGGGCCTCAGGTCGTCGATCGCTT
>JBCCXG010000259.1:0-8153 GCA_039191945.1 Bacteroidota bacterium | reverse complement strand
ATTCAAGTAGCAAAAGGCGACACTTTACAGTTGATCAATGGTGAAAACACCTACTTTGAAGTCATCTACAGAAAGAACAATGGTCGGGAATTCAAATTATTCCCCAGGGTGCAAGACAACCCTAACATGGGTGTCGTGTATTCACCGGATATCGATCGAAGATTGATTGCGGATCTGTACACGCATGTACGGACTTTCCCTGATCCCGAATCAGAGCCTACCTGGAGTGAAACCGAGTTCGCGTCGCTTCAAATGGGCCAGACCTTCTTTGTCAACGATTATGCAGCCACCTTCCTGCGTATGGAACCTACACGTGAACTTGAGGGTGTGGAACTGGGGCCCGATGATATCGCCGTAAAAGCCATTATAGAGATACAGGGTGAAGATGAGAACTACATCGCCGAGCCACTTTATATCATCAAAGATCGAATGGCGGCAAAGGTGCCTTACGTAGTTAATGACCTGGCATCGAAGATTTTCATCGAATCCATCAACCCTGAGCAAAACTCTTTCACCTTTGGGCTCAATCAAACTCAGAAAGACTGGGTGATCATCGAGGCGGTGGAGAAACCCTTGATCAATATTCTTTGGATAGGTACCTTGTTGATGGTCGTTGGCTTTGTGATAGCAATCGTCCGCCGGTACGGTGAATTTGTGAAGATGAGAGACAAAGGGATGGAGTAACTATGCCACTCACGGTCGATATCGTAGGCACCGGCAACGTCGCCTTCCACTTCGCGAAATCGCTTGCCACTACTTCCCATAAGATCGTTTCCCTACACAGTCGTAATCCTGCAAAAGGTCACAAATTCTTGGCCGATACTGGCATTAATGCGGAGATACAGACAGGTAGGACCGTGCTAGCAAGCGACCTGATACTGCTTTGTGTTCCTGATCAAGCTCTGGAGCACGTGGCTGCGGAACATCGTTTTGCGCCTCAAACGACGGTGGTCCACTGCTCGGGAGCAACGGATTTCAGCCCATTTGAAGGAGCGCAAATCCCCAAGTATGGTGTAATCTACCCCTATCAAACCCTGACTCGCGGCGTTGCGATCGACATGAGTATTGTTCCACTGTTTATCGAGGCCAATAATCAAACATCAGCTGAAGATGTCGGGCAGATTGCGCAGAGCATCAGTAAAAACGTCCGCGAAATAGACGCTCAGAACCGACTGAAACTGCATCTGGCGGCTGTCTTTGCGACGAACTTCAGCAACGCGATGTATCATATTGCCGCGGATCTGCTCAAAGAAACCGGCGAGGACTTTCGTACCGTCGAGCACCTCATACAAGCCGCCACAGAGAAAGTGAGAGCAGTAGGTCCCGAGGCGGCTCAGACTGGTCCGGCCCGTCGTGGAGATGTTAAAACAATGCAAAAACATCTAAAATCATTAGCAGACCCGCGCCTCAAAGAGATTTATCAACTAATTTCAGATAGAATTTCCCAGGCTAGTGCCCGTAAATCGTGACCCCCCCGCTGATCAGAAACTTCATTGGCTACGTCAAGGCCTCCAGGATACCCAACCTGTTGATCATAGTGGCGACACAAGTGCTTACTGCCAAATTCCTACTCCACGAGGTGATTTGGTTTGATTTGGATTTCTTCTTGGTGGTAATCAGCACCGCAATGATTGCCGCCGGCGGATACCTCATCAACGATTACTACGACCAGAAGATCGACATGGTCAATCGCCCGCAAAAGGTCGTTGTAGGTACCGAAATCAGTCGAAGACCTGCCCTACTGTCTCATACACTCACCAACCTTGCAGCGGTTGCTATCGGATTTTGGGTGGACGTTTGGGTCGGTCTTATCCATATCTTTTCCAGCTTTCTGCTCTGGTACTACTCCAATCATTTGAGAAGGCTCCCGCTGGTGGGCAATCTGAGTATTGGGCTGCTCAGTGCCATGACCTTTCTCATCCTTCTCGTTTTTTATAGGGCAGATGAGCCGATCGTGTTTTTCTATGCGCTGTTCGGATTCTTGATGGTAGTCATTCGCGAGGTGATTAAGGATATTCAGGACGTCAAGGGAGAAGCCGCTTTTGGGTGTGTAACCGTCCCGGTGATTTGGGGTATCCGAGGGGCGAAGACGTTGATCATTGCGATCCTTATCGCTGGTTCTGCTTTGCTGGTTAACTTCCTGCTCCTTCAATCGAACTGGCCCTTGAGGTTATATTTTCTTGCACTGGCACCTTTCTTTCTGTGGTTTTTGTATAAGCTGACCAAGGCAGATACGAACCGGGAGTTCCGCACATTGAACAAGTTTTGTAGCTATATCATCTTTACAGGATTGATTAGTCTCACACTGAACTAGATGAAGAACATTGCAATTTTTGCCTCGGGTAACGGTTCCAATGCCGAAAACATCATTAAGTTCTTCCGAGGATCGGAAACAGCTTGTGTGACGCTGGTCCTATCCAATAAGGCAAATGCTTACGTGCTGCAGCGAGCCAAGGCATTGGAAGTGCCGACACGAGTATTTGGTAGAGAGAGCCTCAAGGATGGATTGGTCTTATCGTCTCTCCAAGAGGCCCAAATCGATTTTATTATCCTGGCGGGTTTCTTATGGCTATTACCGGCATCTCTCATTAGGGCTTATCCGGATCAGATCATCAACATCCACCCTTCACTCTTACCTAAATACGGCGGCAAAGGCATGTACGGGAATAAGGTGCATCAGGCAGTTATAGAAAATGGAGAGACGGAATCCGGAATTACCATTCATCTCGTGAATGAGGAGTACGACAAAGGTAAGATCCTGCTTCAAGCCAGGGTAGACGTCAATCCCGAGGACACGCCGGACTCCCTGGCGATGAAGATCCATCAATTGGAATACCAACACTTCCCCGAGGTCATCCAGAAGCAAGTGGTGGTCCATTGATGCCCTCCTTACAACGCACCCTTCCAACCGGGACCTCTCACAAATCGCCCAGGGGTTGCCCCGGTGTGAGTTCCATTGTCCAGGACCTGCGTACCGTTCACAAAGACATGAATCATTCCTTCCGCCAGCTGATGTGGATTATCAAATGTGGCGCGATCGATGATGGTCTCAGGATCAAAGACGACCACATCAGCAAAGTAACCCTCCTTAAGCAACCCGCGATCCCGGATCTTTAGATTCGAAGCAGGCAAAGAGGTGAGTTTGCGAATGGCCTCTTCCAGCGTGATCAACTGCTCCTCTCGGACATATTTCCCCAATAGGCGGGCAAAATTGCCATAAGCCCTCGGATGTGCGCTGCTGTTGGTAAACGGTGCAACAGGTGCCATGGAAGCGGCGTCGGAGCCAAAGCTCATGTAAGGCAGTGCGACCTGCTTTCTCACATTGTCTTCCGACATCAGAAAATAGACTGTTCCCACACGAGAGCTATCTTGTATGACAAGATCCATCGCAGTCTCCTCAGGTGACAGGCCCCGCATTTGACTGACTTCGGCCAAAGTCTTTCCCGTGAGGTAACGGAGGGAATCGTTTCGGAAACCGACCAGCAGTAGGTTCTCGGCCGTACCCGCGGCGAAGAAAAGGTTCTCCCACCCATCTCCCTTTTGGCGCATCTCCGCCGCGACGCGCTCACGAATGACTGGGTCTTGTAATCTCCTTGACCATTCTCCATACCCACCTTCCTGCACCCAAGGCGGCATCGATGCATTGAGGCCGGTAGCACCAGCAGTGTAGGTATACATATCTGTGGTGATATGGAGGCCCGCTTTCCGGGCAGAATCGATCTTTTGGATGGCAGACTCCCACTTCGGCCAGTTGGCTTGCCCACCGGCTTTCAAGTGATAAATTTCCGCGGCGATCTGTGCTTCGCTGGCGATTTCCAATAGCTCATCAATGGCTTCTAGCCAGTAATCCCCCTCACTTCGCAAATGAGAGATATAGATGCCCCCGTACTCTGAGACTATCTTACACAATTCGATCAATTCATCCGTCTCTGCGTAAAAAGCCGGCGCATAAATCAATGAAGAACTGATCCCCATCGCTCCTTCTTCCATCGCGGCCCGTGCAAGGTTCCTCATGCGAGCCAATTCTTCCTCAGTCGGAGGACGATCCTCTTCGCCAATTTCATGTATTCTCAAGGTCGTCGCTCCTACGAAAGAAGATACATTCGTCGACACCCCTTTGCGCTCAAGAAACTCCAAATACTCACCTAGAGTCGTCCAGCTAATGTCATAAGCAATGTCTTTTTGAACGGCTTGCTGCTCAGCCTTCATCTGCTCGTTGAGCGGACCCATGGACCATCCTTCACCCATGACCTCGAGCGTCACTCCCTGACGGATGTCACCTTCCGATCTTCCGTCCTGTATGAGGGACTGTGTGGCCCAGCTCAGCATGTTGATGAAGCCTGGAGCTATCACTTTCCCGTTTACATCAATCTCCTTCTTACCTTTTGCCTCTCCGAGATCACCAACGGCCATAATTTTGTCACCGGTCACCGCTAAGTCGCCTTGAAGTCTAGCAACACCTGATCCGTCAATAATGACACCATTCCTGAGGATCAAGTCATACTGCTTATCAGGGCTACAGGCAATGAGTAGGGAGGTGAAAAGTAGTAAGAGAAATGGCTTCATGGGTGGGACCGATACTTTCCTCTCAATTTAAGAAGAATCGCAGGAGTAATACATTCGCGACCGCTGAAATCGACATGTCATGTGGGGAGTTCCTCTGGCTCCCTAGTTCCTGCATAGAGTTCATACTTCTGAAACTTGCACTCCAGTCCCCCATTATACAAAGTGTGTTTTGCCGATGGGCGGAGTTTTAGGTGTTTGAGGGCTTGGGTATTGGAGCTCAAGACCCATGCGTCAAATCCTTCGAATTTGGACTTAAGTAGATCACCAATAGTTTTGTAAAACTCCTGTATTTCTTTGGGGCCGATACGCTCTCCATAGGGTGGATTTGTGATTAATATGCCTTCCTTCGTCTTGGGCAAGAATTGCTCAAAAGGTACTTCTCTTACCCTGATATCACCACGAATTCTCAATTGCTTGATTGACTTTTTTGTCATCTCTACAGCCCTTGGGTCGATGTCCCCGCCACTGATGTCCAATGCTGCCCTCCTTGTGGCACTATCAGCTTCCGCTTTTACCCGATTCCAGATCACTGGATTGAAGTCCTTCCAGTTTTTGAACCCAAAATCCTTTCTCAGCGTCTGGGGAGGCATATTCATACCCATCAGCGCTGCTTCCACCAGGATCGTTCCACTTCCACACATGGGATCAACCAGCGGGATCTCTTTGTCCCAACCGGCCAACTTCAGCATGCCAGCCGCGAGCACCTCATTCAATGGTGCCTGATGACCTCGCTGACGGTAGCCTCGCTGATTGAGCGTGTCTCCCGAGCTGTCCATAGAAACTGTAAAGCGATCCTTCCAGGCGTGCAGGTCAAACTGAACATCTGGCCGCTTGGTATCCACCGAAGGCCGTCTACCCACCTCGTCGCGAAACTGATCGGCTATCGCATCCTTCATCTTAAGCGTGGGGAACTTAGAATGCTTGAAGAAATCAGAAAATATACTGTTGTCAATCGCAAAAGTCTGACTGACATCCATCACTGCTGACCAATCAAACTTTCGAATTTGATCGTACAGCTGCTTCTCATTACGAGCCTGAAAGGAATAGATAGGTCGCAAGACTTTGAGGGCGGTACGCAAGCAATAGTTGGCTCGGTAGAGAAATTCCAGATTGCCCTCACAATCCACGGCCCGCTTGATGGTTTTGACCTGCTGACCTCCCAGTTCCCGGATTTCATCGGCCAAGACCTGTTCCAGTCCGTAGAGGGTTTTGATCAGTAGTTTCAATCGTTTCGCGGTTTTTTGTAAACAAAGTAAGCTGCAAACTTAGGCGAATAAGCCCAGTCATCGCAAAAAAAGAAGCCCCCTGCCTTTAAATTGGCAGAGGGCTCACATCTATGATAGATCAGCAGACGTCAAGAATTACTTCTTGTCATCCACCTCTTCGTATTCCACGTCAGAAACGTCATCCGCGGCTTCACCCGCATCTGCAGTGGCTCCACCAGCACCTTCAGGACCCGCACCAGGCGCTCCGGCCGCTGCTGCCTCTTGCTGTGCCTGGTAGATCTCTTGCGATGCAGTCTGCCAAACGGTATTCAACTCACTCAGCGCTGCCTCGATGGCTGCGATTTCTTTGCTGCCATGCGCCTCTTTCAACTTCGCCAAGGCACCTTCGATAGCTGTCTTATTGGCATCCGACAGTTTGTCGCCAAACTCAGAAAGCTGCTTCTCCGTCTGGAAAATCATTGAATCTGCTTCGTTGATCTTATCCGCCTGATCCTTGGCCGCCTTGTCCGCCTCGGCATTGGCCTGAGCTTCGTTTTTCATTTTCTCGATTTCCTCATCGGTCAATCCTGAGGAAGCCTCGATTCTGATTTTTTGCTCTTTACCCGTGCCCTTATCTTTTGCAGACACATTGAGTATACCATTGGCGTCGATGTCGAACGTGACTTCGATTTGTGGAATGCCTCGGGGTGCCGGTGGGATACCATCCAAGTGGAATCGACCAATTGACTTGTTGTCTTTGGCCATGGGGCGCTCACCCTGTAGCACATGGATCTCCACTGAGGGCTGGCTATCAGCCGCCGTCGAAAACGTCTCAGACTTTTTCGTCGGGATCGTCGTATTGGATTCGATCAGCTTGGTAGATACACCGCCGAGTGTCTCGATTCCCAAGGAAAGGGGCGTCACATCTAGGAGAAGTACGTCCTTCACTTCACCCGTCAGTACACCACCCTGGATGGCTGCACCTATTGCAACGACCTCGTCTGGGTTGACCCCTTTCGAAGGTTTCTTACCAAAGAACTTCTCGACCTCCTCTTGAATTTTTGGAATCCGCGTAGATCCACCTACCAAGATCACCTCATCAATCTCACTTGTCGACAGATTTGCATCATTCAAAGCTTGCTTTACAGGCTCCATAGACCGTCGAACCAAGCTATCAGCCAACTGCTCGAATTTTGCTCTGGAGAGCGACCGAACCAAGTGCTTGGGTATACCATCTACAGGCATAATGTAAGGCAAGTTGATCTCCGTGCTTGAAGAACTGGAAAGTTCAATCTTAGCCTTCTCCGCTGCTTCTTTCAGGCGCTGTAGGGCCATCGGATCTTTTCTCAGGTCAATGCCTTCGTCTTGCTTAAATTCTTCTGCCAGCCAGTCGATGATCACCGCATCGAAGTCATCACCACCGAGATGGACATCACCATTGGTAGACTTTACTTCGAAGACGCCCTCACCCAACTCTAGGATCGAAATATCAAAAGTACCACCGCCCAAATCGTAGACGGCGATCTTCATGTCCTGGTTCTTCTTGTCCAACCCGTAGGCCAAAGCCGCCGCAGTGGGCTCATTGATGATTCGCTTTACGTCCAAACCAGCGATCTGCCCCGCCTCTTTCGTTGCCTGGCGCTCGGCATCGTTGAAGTAGGCAGGCACTGTCACTACTGCCTCCGTAATCGTCTGACCCAAGAAGTCCTCGGCAGTGGACTTCATCTTCTGCAAGATCATCGCCGAGATCTCCTGAGGAGTATAGTTTCTATTGCCGATTTTTACTCTTACGGTGTCGTTGTTACCTGATTCAAGGCTGTAAGAGACGTTCTTGATCTCATTCCCTACTTCAGTATATTTTTTACCCATGAATCGCTTCACGGAGCTGATTGTATTTTGTGGATTGGTGATCGCCTGCCGTTTGGCAGGATCTCCGACTTTTCGCTCCCCGTTGCCATCGTCCAAAAACGCGACGATGGACGGTGTCGTCCTCCTTCCTTCGCTGTTTTGTATGACTACAGGCTCGTTACCCTCCATCACGGCTACGCAGGAGTTCGTAGTTCCTAAGTCAATACCGATAATTTTACCCATGTCTTTATAAGTTGATTTCTAACAATTCTTTTTCTGGATTCTTTCGCTTCCACCACCATGGATCAATGGTTGTGCCAACACAATTATTACTGACAGATTGACAGCAGTCATGACAGGATCGCAGCAAGTTGGAGGTACTTACTTCTTGTCCTGCCGCTTAATGACCCATAAAACACCGCCGACAAAAGCAATGAGCAGCAGGAAGAGAACGACAATCAGGGTGTTTTTGTAGCCGTCCAGCCGTACAAATAGGTGCGGCGCTATCAAAAGAGCCACGACGATCAATACGAT
>JBCCXG010000258.1:0-8162 GCA_039191945.1 Bacteroidota bacterium | reverse complement strand
GTTCACTACCACTTCTTCTATCTTCATCACCACGTTCGGCCACGAAGGCAACGACAAGCAACTAAATCGAGACAACCTATCAAACAGCTAGATAAAATGATCAAATCACCAACCTGATTCTGTGCAAATCAGATCTAAGACCTATGTTGGATAGTCCAACATAAATGGCCAACAACAACTAACACCTCACATAACAACTAACTCGGTTCGGGAACCCTCCTCGACCCAATATACCATCATGACAAATCGAAACCGCCTCCTGTACGCCACGGCGATAGCGCTGGTTGCCCTCCTATCGACCGTTGGGCTATGGATTTTCACTCATTTCAATGCCCCAAAGATTGCTTATGTCGATGCTGCTATCCTGCTCGAGAAGTATGATGGCATGATCGCGGCTAGGGCTTCTTTCCAACAAAAAGCTACACAATGGCAGGCCAACATGGATACCTTAAACAAGGAGTTCCAGGTACTACTCACTGACTTTGAGCAGGATAACGGGCAGATGACAGAAAAAGAAAGGACACGCTCTCAGAAATTGATCAAGGACAAACGAAAGCAGCTGGCAAATTATCAGCAGGCGATTCAGCAACAATCCCAACAAGAGGATCAAAGGATGACAGAGAAGGTCCTTTCAGAAATCAATACCGTTTTGGCATCTTATGCAAAGAGCGTGGGCTACGACCTGGTCCTTGGGGCCTCGGGGAATGGTAACATTGTCTATGGAGTAGAAGCTATGAACATCACGGAGGACGTGCTGGAGCATCTTAATCATTCATACCACGGAATCCATTGATGAACTATTTCTTCACTAAAGATCAGAGCATATCCATCGGCGTATGGATAGGTTATGTGCTGGTCCTGGTGAGCTGCACCACTCCAGCCACATTGCCACTTACGGAACTACAAGCCTACGTCTTGGATGAAGACCACGGTTTGACCTTGTCAAAGGAGGCAGGTGCGATGAACATGCAGGTGAGTTGGCGGCCCAATGACTTACTGGTTTATCAGGAAGTAGGTAGTCAGTCTAACATTGAAATACAAAAGGAGTCTGCGCAGAAGTATGAAGATTATGTTTACTTCTCTTTGAGACTTTCTGCTCACGGCCGAGATGCGCTCTACGGCGTATCCCAAAACCAACAACAATTCAGTGAGAACCTGCGCATGCTGTCGTTTGGCATGGCGGATAGGGTGCGCCTGATTGCCGCACCCGATACGATTCCGGTGGCTGACTACCTATATGATCGAGACTTCGGCCTATCAGGCACCAGTAATTTGCTTTTTGTCTTTCGCAAAGACAAACTACGAGGCAAGAAGGAGGTGGTCTTTCAGAGCCAAGAGTTCGGACTAAACACCGGCCTTCAAAATTTCAGATTTCAAGCAAAAGACATTCTCAATACCCCAAGACTACAAGAGTTAACATGGTAAGGCAAAACAACAAACTATCCCTGCTCGCAGGATTGCGCAAGTGGCACAAACCCTTGGCGGCGTTCTTCATCGTCAATTTGTTAGGATCAGTAGTGTATCCGACGGTGAGCTATGCTTTGACGGCGGGACCGACCGCCCCGGAGGCCACGAGTTTCGAGCCTATCGATACCACAGATATGGTCAATCTTGCCACTGGGGACTTGGCCTACAACATACCTCTCCTGGAAGTACCAGGTTCCTCGGGTAGCTATCCCGTAGCGCTTTCGTACCATGCTGGCATTATGCCAGGTGAGGAAGCTTCTTGGGTGGGCTTGGGTTGGACACTCAATCCTGGGGCGATTACGCGATCAGTCAATGGATTTGCCGATGATCACAACGATGTACAGAACACGACCAGATTCTTTTGGGAGGGCGGCGAGACGCAAGTTGTGAATATCGGCGTCAGTGCTACTGGGTTCGGAGTTGAGAGTGTTGGTGGTGGTCTATCGATTGGCCATGACACCTATCAAGGCATGGGTGTTGGCGGCTTCTTGTCGGTTGGCTTTCAGACAACTGGAGGCGTCGGTGTGTCATTCGGTTCAGGAGTGGATCCTTGGGGCAACCCTTATGCTTCTGCCGGATTGAGCGCTGGCCAAAATCTAGGCGGTCCACTGGCATTCTCTTCGGGTATCGGCATTTCCACCAATTTGGGTAGCGTCAGTGCCTCTGCTAGTTCGGGAATATCAGTAAACTACGGAGCGAACAGGCCTCCTTCATTAAAGAATGGTCAGGTTCAACCCAGATTGAGGGCTGGTAATGCATCCTTGGTAGGCTCCAGTATATCTTCTTCGGGTTCGGGAATTGGCTTTAGCCAGTCCGTTGGAGGATTTAGTCAAGAGGTTGGCAACAGCCGAGCCAGCAGAATCAGCACCAGTGGATGGAGTTTACCTCTTCCATTACCTTTTCTAAATCTTAGTTACAGGTACTCGAGATATTGGATCGACGAGACAGACGATGTCTCGACAAATGGGATTCTTTACAACCCTACGGCCAAGTTGAATGCCGCGGATCTGGATCAAAAGGATTTTGACACTTATCATTTACATTCTCGCACTTCCTTGGTCGAAGGTATTGATATGTCGAGAGTGAAGGGTGGCACTTTTCCCAACTACGATGCTTATCGGTTAGACGCTCAGGGCTTGGGGGGCAATTTTGCTCCCTCTCTTCTCCAATCAGCATTGATAAAGAAAAACATCTTCACTACCGATAACGATGATAACAAGCATTATACCACCATTGAGTATCCCCTTAGTGGTATTCAGAAGCCAATGGGGTACAGGTTTCTAAACGATTTCTCTAATCGCTATGAGTATGATGCCCCAGATATGCCCGCAGGTGACAGCTTCGAGGACGCTTTCAGCTACGATTTCGAGGACGGGGTGGAGTTGGCCGGTTCCGAGGATGATATTGGCCTGATCAATGGAAGGCTTCTCGCAGGTCGACACATTGAGCACTGGACTAACGAACAGATCTTGGCAGAGCCTACCTTCATAGATAACTATGCCACCGGTTTTGATCGGTCAGCGCAAAGTCCTGACCAGTTAGGCGCTTTCGTGGTCACCAACGAGTCTGGTGTCAAGTACCATTTCACGCAGCCGGCTTATGCATTCGATGAATACTCGTATTCTGAAAATAGAGATATTAAAGACAAGCTCACTTTCAACGAGCTACATCAGCCTGAGAAGTATGCCTACACCTGGTACCTGACCGGTATGACCGGACCAGATTACGTCGACCGTGCTCCGGTTGGCCAGATGGGGCCTGAAGATTGGGGGTATTGGGTAGCCTTTGACTATGGCAAGTGGACCGATCAATACTTTTGGCGCAATCCCCCAAAAGCTCAGGACCAAGACTTAGATCAGAAATTCCTGCAGTTTAAAGAGGGAACCAAGGAATTATACTATCTAGATGCGATTAGGACCAATACACACACCGCCTTCTTTGTAAAGGAGATTCGTGACGATGGAAAGAGCGCAGTCAAGGTTCTGCGAGACATAAGAATCAACCGAAAAGGAGCAATGAGAACGGTGAAGATCCACGAAGAACAAAAGGAGGGTGGGTTTTTTCCGAAGCCCGACCTGGAATTTGAGCTTACCAGAGTCACAGAAACCGACAATGTACTGAATCTCAGCAAATTCGATTTTATTTATGATTCCAAGCCCACAAGTACTCTCGGCTTGTCGAAGGTTTTGCTTTTTGACAACGAGAAACTTGCGGAGGTTGACATTGATAAATCATCAGGCGTAGGCTACGAGCTCAGCACCGACTTTCCTGATATCAAGGAGTTCAATTTTCAGGAGGATCAACACTTGCAACAAAACGTCCTCGATATCAACGATGTAGACCTGGCACACATAGAGCAACGCGCCCTCCGAGTAATAGACCTGGGCTCCGATAACTCTTTGGCGCCGGGCACACCCAATAGCTTTTCCTCTGAACTGGTGCAAGACGGGGTCACGATCACTGATAACGACTTAGGGGGCAAGAGAACACTGCGGTCATTGACTTTTCGCGGCAAAGGCGGAGCGGGGGGCTTCATACCACCTATGCGATTCGATTATGACCTGGATGAGCCCTGGGAAACAGGCGCTATTTTCGAAGGTCAACTGACGATTGACAACGGCGAACTTCAGGAAGATGACATCATAGAGACCAAAGCAGGCTTTTATCTTGTAGGTCGCAAGGCTATCGATGGTACTTACGCAGTCACCAACATTGGTGGGCCAAATGTGGTGCAGGACCGTGTTGGTGTGCAACTGAACATCGAATGGAGAAGGACCAAGAACCCAGCATACAACGAACAGCTGTACGATATCTGGAACATGTATAAGCCCGACTATGACGACAATAACAATCGTGACGTTGACCGCTATCCTTCACAGACTTCGAGTAAACATGCAGATGTTTGGTCCCTGAGAAAGATCACTACGAGCCTGGGAGGTACCATTGACATTGGGTATGAGACGGATGAGTACCATGAATCGGTACTCTACAACAACCAGTCTTGGATCATCAGCGAATTTCTCAATCAGGATGAGCAGGCGGGCACCATTGAAGTGCACTTTCGTAACGGCGAGGGATTCTTAAAAGAGTTTTTGGAAGAGGATGATTTTTTGCGCCTGCACTGCCTGTACACCGATCGATATAGCAACGGAGGAAACGGGCAAAACGTGGATGCTGTCCTGACCTATGGCGCCACCGTCGAAGAGGTGCATGATACTTATATAGTGGCGCGCTCGCCCAATATGGTGAATTTCTTCTTCGGCTTCGATGACGGTACGAATGGGGACGACATCACGCCAACGCTCCGACGTAATCTTATCGGTGGGAATGCGGAATTTGACAATGACTTCACGTACGGCGGCGGAATCAAGGTTACTTCGCTCACCGTCTCTGATGCCCTATCAGGTGTGTCGACGACCACACACTATGATTACAACGATCCGTCTACCGGCTTGACTTCGGGCGTGACGTCTTACGAGCCGGTGGGCTTTGGAAATTTCATCACCTACGGGCGCTCCTTGGATAGTCCGGAGATCATAGCCTTGAGGAATTTCTTTTCCAATGAGTTTTCTGTCCTCCTGGAGAATGGGCGAGAAGCCCCGCCTCCAGGGGTAATGTACGAGTTCGTGACAACGAGCACCACGGTCACGCAAGCTGATGGTCAGACGACCAGGATCCCGTCTCGATCAGTCTACGAATTCGAGGTATTTCAAAGGCATATGCTCGAGCTATCCAACCGATCCGCTACCGCCGGCGCCGGGCTGCAGGAAACCAATATTCCCGGTGTAGGTGAGATCAAAAACAATATTATCTCCTCCAACAATGTCACCATCAAGGACTTTACTTCTCAGATTGGTAATCTGAAGCGTATCACCTTGTATGATGAGCAGGATAGAAAGATCACGGAAACGATCAATCACTTTCTGCACGATGAGCAGGAGAATCCCAGGGATAGGGCGACTTACGAACGGGCCATTGAGGAGGACTACAGAGGGCAGGGAATTTTGGAAGAAACGTTTGTGAATGCCCGGTTTGCACAGGATGAAATCTTTGATCAAAGTCATCAGCTGATTGGTGTAGTCAGCAAGCGCGAACGGTTCCCCTCGATTGCCATAGGCCAAACCAATATCAATTACAGGAGCGGAACGAGCACTACATCTCGGAACCTGGCTTTCGACTTCTACTCTGGTGCACCGACCTTGACCTACCAAACAGATGCCTACGGAAATCAATACGTCACAGAGCAAGTACCAGCTTATCGTCTTTCATTGAGAAGAGGCGCCGACGCTTATCCGGAGATGGGACCAGCGTTGTCAGGTGGCAAAAACATGCTGACTCAGCAGGGTGCCTCTTTTAACTATAAGATGGCCACGGCCTATGATCCGTATTTTGATGACTATCGGGGGAAGATCTATGGGATGCTTTCAGGCACACTGCAGACTTGGGAAAACGGCGAATATTCACCTATGGTTTATCATGCTGGGGTCGTAAGAGCGGATGAACAAGCAGGTATCTATCGGCAAAAAGGTCGCTACTCTTTCATCGGGCCTCCCGGACAGACTAACCGAGACGGAAGCCTTGTTTTATCCAACGGGCATGCCGAGTTGATGCAAAGCATTGCACTGGATCAGAATCAGCCTGAACTAAGTTACGGTTGGCGGCAGGACTCAGAAGTCACACGTTATGACGTGTTTTCCCACGCCCTGGAGGCAACGGACGTTAATGGCAACTTCGTGGCCACGAAGATGGATTGGATACATGAGCACGTCTTGTCCACCGTCGCCAATGCACGGTATGACGAGTATGCTTATTCCGGAGCTGAGGATGGTTTCACTTTCAACCCGTCGATACGCGAATACATTCCAGCAGGAGAAGGGCCTGGGCCGATCTATTTTGGGGGAGACATCTTCCAACCGGAGGGTCAGCGGCTTCGGCGCAGTGCCTCTGTCCCGACCCATACGGGAGAGTGGTCCGTGGAGATCTTCAACAACGGCCGAGCCTTTGAGTTCAATGGCGAGGTACTCACGGGTCAGACCTATAAAATACAAGTTTGGAGTACCACTGACGAGGACGTCATTTTCCGCAAGGATGTTGATGACATTCAGGATACGACCATTCCTTTCAAAGTCATTGGGCAAGTGGACGGTTGGTTCCTGCTAGAAGCCACCACGACCATAGATGAAGAGGCCGCTGGTCAGCTGATTGATGCTGACTTTTGGGTGCAAGGGAAAACAGCTGGTGTCCAAAAATTCTTTGACGACTTCAGGGTCTTTCCCGTCAATGCTACGATGACCAGCTACGTCTACAATGAGCATGGGGAACTGTCCGATATCCTGGATTCAGACAACCTGTTCACGCACTATGAGTATGACGAGATGGGCAGGCTGAAATCGACCCATCGAGAGACGTTCCAGTATGGGGTCGTGAGAACCTCAGAAATCACGATCAATTACGCTAACCAAAACTAAAACGACTAATGAAGCCCCAAGACATACCAACTCATCGGCGAAAGGTCATTTCATCTCATATCGGCTATCTGAAAAATGCTTTGCTACTACTTTTCTTCCTTACAGTGGCTGTAGCTCCGCTAAGTGCACAGTTGATCCCTGGAGGTGGCGGATCAGGTGGCGGTGGTGGAACTGGCGGAGGCGGTGGTACAGGAGGCGGTAGCGGAGGGGGAGGTTCGACTACCTTGCCAGGCCCCATCGCGACGGGTGGTACAAACGTTACAGCAGTCTCATTTACTGCCAATTGGCGATCCGTCACAGGAGCAGCTTCCTATAGACTCTATGTGGCAGAAGATGACCGTTTTACTAGGATAGTGTCAGGCTACAACGGCAGAGTGGTCACAGGGACAAGTTTCAATGTGACTGGGCTTAATCCTGAAACGACCTATGCCTACAGATTGACGTCGGTCAAGGACAATAGAGAGGGATCCCCCGGCTTTCCGGCTTTTGTTGCAACACGGCAGAGTGTCAATGCAGGTAGCGATTTAACGGTTTGTCAATACGTGGAGATTACCTTGTCCGGAGGCTCGCCATCAGGTGGAACTTGGTCGGGAGGTGGTGTCTCCAATGGTAAATTCAAAAGCAATACAGCCGGTACTTTCACGGTCACCTACAGCAAGGACGGTGCCTCGGATACCAGAAGGATCACCGTCAACCAGGCACCATCTCCCCCCACCGCTTCGGGAGCAAGTCGTTGTGGGGCGGGTTCCGTCACATTGCAAGCATCCCCGCCCTCAGGTGCCTTTGGCCTCAGCTTCCAATGGTACGACAAGAACGGAAGTGCCATCCCCGGAGCCACGCAAAGAACTTATACGACACCTAGTCTTTCCTCCCCGACGAACTATTCTGTTCGAGTTAGGGACCCGCGAGGCTGCTTCAGTTTAGGCACCAATGTCCTGGCCAACATAAGCACGAAAGATCGGAATCCGGTGATTTCTGCCACCAATGCGACTTATTGTCCCGGTGCGAGCCTCCCGGTGGTGTCCGTGAGCTCTGAAGCTTCAGGGCTTACCTATCAGTGGCAATGGAGATATGCCAACAGCAATGGTAGCTGGAACAATGCCGGTGGAGCAACTTTCTCCCCAACACCCTTAACCTTTGACCGAAACATCAATGTCCGCCGAGTGGGTACCGGAGCGCCGGGATGTACAGTATATTCCAATACCGTACTACTCCGGTACTACGGTG
>JBCCXG010000257.1:0-8164 GCA_039191945.1 Bacteroidota bacterium | reverse complement strand
CTCGAAAAGCAATCCTGGATTAGGTTTTTTAAATCGTTTTCGTGGTCCGATCAAACAAAAGATCGAGGACCTCAAGCTTGCCCGATTGAACATCGAGAAGGAAGCGATTGACAACTTGCGGGCCTCTGTGTCTATTGCCAACTTCAATGTCTCGGATACGGGAGAGGCGAAAGAGTCCAGTTCAGACATTGCCTCGCTGGCAGGATACATTATGGCATTTCTCATGTACTTCTTTGTCTTTGTCTACGGTAGTTTCATCATGCAAAGTGTGCTCAATGAGAAAACAAGTAAGATCGTGGAGGTGATCGTGTCCTCGGTGAAGCCGTTCCAATTGATGATCGGTAAGGTGCTGGCAAATGCTGCCGTAGCCCTGACCCAGTTTGCGATATGGGTGGTACTAATCAGCAGCTTCACATTCTTGCTTTCCTCGGCATTTAACTACAACCCGCGAGCTGCGCAGCAGCAGATGATTGAGGAGCAGCTGGCCCAGGCCGATATTGCTACCGATGATGTACCTCCTGAGCTGGTCACCAATATCTTGGATGTGTTTGCTGCGTTGCCAGTGGCCCAGATCGTGGTCCTATTCGTCTTGTACTTCCTTGGAGGCTTCCTGCTTTACGGTGCCTTGTTTGCGGCGGTAGGGTCGGCAGTTGACAGTTTGCAGGAGGCCCAACAGTTTATGCTACCTGTCTCGCTGCCTATTATTTTGAGCTTGCTGTTGATGAGTGTTGCGCTGCAAAACCCTAATGGAGCTACATCAGTATCGCTGTCAATCATACCTTTCACTTCGCCCATCATCATGCTTGCACGGATACCATTTGAGGTGCCTGCCTGGCAGATCGTGCTATCGCTCATTTGCCTTGTAGGGGGATTCCTATTCACGATTTGGTTTGCGGGCCGAATCTATCGCGTAGGGATTCTGACCAGTGGGAGCAAGGTGACCTACAAAGTACTGGCGAAGTGGTTCATGATGAAGAACTATTAGATCATCATAATTACTCATCCTAACGCATAGCATATCGGGCCATATCTGGTGCTGATATACTATTTTCGTTGGCGGTGAAAAAGGTAAGGGAGGCAAAGCCAATCGATCTGTACTCTAACAAATCCTACTTCAAGTGGGGTGTGTTGATTGTGTCTCTGGTCATTGGCTTGTCCAGCATTATTTACACCAACTCTTTGGTGGACAAGATTCGCGAGCGGGAGATCAGTCAGATCAATTTGTACGCGAAGACTTTGGAATACATCGCCAATGACTATGACGCGCAGGACTACCTTTTTCTACTGGAAGATGTCATACAGTCCAACCAGACCATTCCCGTCATCCTCACCGATGAAGCGAACAATCCTAAGGACTACCTAAACCTTCCTGAGGCAGACAAGATCGATGAGCCGAAAAGGAGGAAGAACTTTTTAAGGAATCGGATTCGCGAGATGCGCAATGAGCATTTCCCGATCAAAGTTTCGCTGCGCGATGATGAGGGCAATCTGTTTGGTGTGCAATACATCTACTATCAGAATTCTTACTTGCTGACTCAGCTCCGCTACTATCCTTACGTCCAGCTCAGCATTATCCTGATTTTTGGACTCATTACTTTCACGCTCTTCAATTATTCGCGGAGTGCTGAGCAAAATCGCGTGTGGGTTGGGCTCGCCAAGGAGACGGCTCATCAGTTGGGCACACCTCTTTCCTCTTTGATCGCCTGGATCGAATACCTGAAAGCTTCCTATCCGGCAGATGAGAACATCGGCGAGCTAGACAAGGACATTGCTAGATTGGAGATGATTACCGCTCGTTTTAGCAGCATTGGTAGCACACCTCATCTGCATCTTGAGAATGTCTACGATGTTGTGCAATCCGCCTTAGCCTATCTGCAAAATCGGCTGTCATCAAAGATCTCGATCCAATTGACCGTGTTTCCCAACCGCAGTGTCAGTGCCCAACTCAACAAAGACCTATTCCAATGGGTCATGGAGAATCTCTGTAAAAATGCCGTGGACGCGATGGAAGGGCGAGGAGATATTATTGTAAGTATTTTGAGAGTAAACGAAGGGAAGGTCGCTATTGACATCAGGGATACGGGCAAGGGCATCGCCAAGAATCGAGTCAGTAAGATCTTCCAGCCGGGATTCACGACTAAAAAGCGCGGGTGGGGTCTGGGCCTCACGCTGGCCAAGCGCATCGTGGAAAACTATCATCAAGGTAAAATCTTCGTAAAGAAGACGGAGATAAATAAGGGCACAACATTTAGAATATTGCTGAATGCCTGAATCCATCGCAATCGACAGCATTCGACTCCGACAGCTCTATGTCGGCGCCATCAGTGACGAAGGCATCTTCAAGAATAACGAGCTGATCAAGCTGGAGCAAGGTTTGACCGAAGTCTTGACCTCCTTTTTCCTCAAGTCTTTTAAGATGGAAAACTTCATGACCTTCACTCATGAACTGGACGTGGAGTACAATGGCGCCTTCGTATCAGCCGGTAGCGTCTTTGAGGACCCTCAGCGCTTTTTGGAGGAGGCTCAAAATCTTCTGAAGTTGCTGTACGCCTTCTCGGAGAATGGCAACATCAAGGAAGGTGAGCTCTACATTACTCATTTTGAAGATGTACCGTTGGAAGATGATACGGTCTCTGCCATAGGAATTTTTAAGTCTGAGGATCGTGATCCTTTCATCAAAGTGTACCAGCAAGAGAAGGAACTCGGCTTGATGGCCGATGAGGGGATCAGTTTCAATAATATCCATAAAGGGGCGCTCATTCTAGACACACCTGATTTGAAGACCTACAAAGTGCTTGTATTTGACAAATCAAGCAAAGGAGGGCAAGCGAAGTTTTGGGTGGATCACTTCCTCAACCTCAAACCTCTTGAAGACGAATATTTTCAGACCCGAAACTTCATGCATTTGTGCAAAGATTTTGCGCTGCATGGACAGCAGGATGCCGACCGCGCTGAGCAAGTGGACCTCATTAATCGGTCGATGGACTTCTTCAAAGAAAGAGATCACTTCAATCAGAGAGACTTTGAGGAAGAGGTACTGCCCGACGAGGAGCAACGCGAGGCATTTTTGCGGTACAGGGATGAATTTATGGAGCAACGGCAGCTGGAAGATCTGCAGGAGGATTTTGAGATTTCGGCGCCCGCTATGCAGGCTGCTCGTCGCCAAATGCGGTCCGTTATCAAGTTGGATAAGAACTTTCACGTGTATGTTCACGGTAAACGCAGCCTGATTGAGAAGGGCTACGATGCTGACCGCGGAAAGCACTTTTACAAGTTGTATTTTGACGAAGAGAATTGACTTTTCGTCCTTGATTTACAGTGCACTGGCTCAGCAGTCAGCTGCAGTATAGATAACCTGGACCATCCTTTCCCTTTTATCCAATTGTGCTTAATTTCGCAGTCGATTTAGCTACATACATTATTATCGATTAAGAAAAGATGGCGAATAAGGGCAAAATAACCCAAGTGATTGGTCCGGTTGTCGATGTGAGCTTCGATGACGAGCAAGCGAAGCTACCCAATATCCTGGATGCTTTGAAGGTCGTGAAGGAGGATGGAACGAAGATCGTCTTGGAAGTGCAGCAGCACCTTGGCGAAGACCGCGTAAGAGCCATTGCCATGGATGCCACGGATGGACTGACGCGCGGCATGGATGCAGAGGACCTGGAAGGCCCGATTCAGATGCCAATTGGAGAAGATATCAAAGGTCGATTGTTCAATGTAGTAGGTGAGGCTATCGATGGGATCGAGCAGCCAAAAGGTGACAAAGGGCTTCCAATTCACCGCGCGGCCCCCAAGTTTGAAGACCTTACTACTTCCACCGAGGTGTTATATACTGGTATCAAGGTGATTGATTTGATCGAGCCATATGCGAAGGGTGGAAAAGTTGGACTCTTTGGTGGTGCCGGTGTAGGTAAGACAGTGCTGATCCAAGAGCTGATCAACAATATTGCAAAGGCTTATTCCGGGTTGTCTGTGTTTGCGGGCGTAGGTGAGCGAACAAGGGAAGGGAACGACTTGCTTCGTGAGATGATCGAAGCAGGCATCGTCAACTACGGAGAGGACTTCAAGCACTCCATGGAAGAAGGAGGCTGGGACCTTTCGAAAGTGAGCAAGGCCCAGTTGGAAGAGTCAAAAGCAACCTTTGTTTTCGGCCAAATGAATGAGCCTCCCGGTGCGCGCGCCCGTGTGGCCTTGTCTGGACTGACAGTTGCTGAGTATTTCCGTGACGGTGATGGCTCGGGCCAAGGTCGAGACATTCTGTTTTTTGTCGACAATATCTTCCGATTTACTCAGGCCGGTTCTGAGGTATCGGCGCTATTGGGTCGTATGCCTTCCGCGGTGGGTTACCAACCTACTCTGGCTACGGAGATGGGTATCATGCAAGAGCGGATCACGTCCACGAAGCGAGGTTCCATTACCTCAGTACAGGCAGTATATGTGCCAGCGGATGACTTGACAGACCCTGCACCAGCGACGACTTTCTCTCACCTGGATGCCACCACGGTATTGTCTAGGAAGATCGCCGAGCTGGGCATCTATCCGGCGGTAGATCCGCTAGATTCTACTTCTAGAATTTTGAGCGCTGAAGTGCTCGGTGATGAGCACTACAACTGTGCCCAGCAAGTGAAAGAGCTGTTGCAACGATATAAGGAACTACAAGATATTATCGCGATTCTGGGTATGGATGAGTTGTCTGATGAGGACAAGCTGGTAGTGCATCGAGCACGACGGGTACAGCGATTCCTTTCGCAGCCTTTCCATGTAGCGGAGCAGTTCACCGGTCTTCAGGGTGTGCTGGTGGACATAAAGGACACCATCAAAGGTTTCAATGAGATCATGGAAGGCAAGCATGACAACCTTCCTGAGGCAGCATTCAACCTCGTCGGTACGATTGAGGATGCCATGGAAAAGGGTGAGAAACTACTTGCAGAAGCCAACGCCTAAGAGATGTTTTTGGAAATAATCACTCCTGACGAGAAAGTATTCCAAGGTGAAGTAGATAGCGCTACTTTTCCGGGATCCGATGGCTCTTTTCAGGTATTGAACAATCATGCGCCAATGATCTCCACCCTAGGCTATGGCGACATCAAGTATTCGCGCATGGTGGAGAAGAAAGTACGTGAGACACACCTGTTGGTTGAGGGCGGTATTGTGGAAGTTCTTAATAATAAGGTGACTGTACTGGCTGAAAAAATTTATAACGAATAAGGGCCATTGACCATGACTTTGGACTAAAACCGCTTTAATCTAAGCGGTTTTTTTATTGCTCTCCAGCTCGCTCTGTAGAGGGAGTACCGACTTTTTTGCGGCGAAAGCGGTTGAGCATTTTCTTCTCGTAGTTCCAAAAAAACTCGAACTGCCCGAAAAGGAATCCATAGACCAACAAAATGACGTTGTAAATTGGGAGGATGAGTAGGTAGTAGAAAAAGGTGAACAAACCGGACTGTTCGCCGCCGTCCGTAAAGAAGGCGATGACCGGTTGCTTGATGAAAAGCACTGTAAATCCGGTGCAAGCAAAAACCACTAAGACGATTACTACTTGCCACAAGGACGTCAATCCCCACTTCTCCTTCAACTTATCTATCCAACTCATCGATTCTTTCTTTGAAAACGCCCCATTCTGCCGTATCCGGCCTGCAAGTTAGTCGCATCTCGATTTTTTTCACCGGATGGGTGAAGATTAGTTGAAAGGCGTGCAAGCCAATATTTTTGTTTCGCAGCCCCTTCTCGCTGCCGTACTTCAAGTCGCCGACGATAGGACATTGCATTTTTGAGAGCTGAACACGGATCTGGTGAGGTCTCCCGGTTTTAGGTTTCACGAGAAGTAAGGCGTTTCCTCCAACACTGGCTTCTAGGGAGTAAGAGAGTTCTGACTTCTTGGCATCTCCTTTGGGTTGGGTATAGGCGATGACCCTGTTCTTTGCCTTGTCCTTCCACAACCAATGGGTCAGGGTACCTTTCATTGCTTCCGGGCTGCCCTCTACGATGGCGAGATAAACCTTTTGGATTTGATCTTCGCGAAATGCGCGGGTCATCCGCTCCAGGGACTTCGATGTGCGGCAACAGATCACCAAACCACTTACCGGTCGATCGAGGCGGTGCGCTGGATGCAAGAAAGCCTCACCGGGTTTGTTGTACCGCTGACGGATATATTCGCGGCCCCAATCAGTCAGCGTGAGGTCGCCAGTCTTATCACCCTGCACCAGCCATCCTGCCGGCTTATGCAGAATCAGCAGATGATTGTCTTCGTAGACGATCGATGGTTCGACCATTTTGCTCTTAGAACTCAGAGATGAAGTGAAAGGTGATCTCGGGAAAATTGTCCTGGACCATTTGAAGCCAAGCCTTGGTCTCTGCCATGAAGACCAACTTACCCTCCTTATCGTGGGCAATGTATCGGTACTTGTCCTTGACAAACGCGTCCACAGCCTCCTCACTCCCTGATATCCAGCACGCTTTGTAGATATTGACCGGTTGGAACTGTACTGTAGCACGGTACTCATTCAGGAGACGATGCTGAAGCACTTCAAACTGAAGGGCACCCACTGTTCCGACTACTTTGCGGGATCCCATCTCATAGGTGAAAAGCTGGGCCACGCCTTCATCCATTAACTGGCTCAGCCCCTTGTCCAGCTGCTTGGCTTTCATGGCGTCGAGGTTGACGACTTCCTTGAATAGCTCGGGAGAGAAACTTGGGATTCCTTTGTAGAGACCGCCTTCTCCCTCATTGAGCGTATCACCAATCTTCAGGTTGCCAGTGTCGTACAGTCCGATGATGTCCCCCGGGAAGGCCTCGTCGACGGTCTCCTTTTGCTGCGCCATAAAAGCGGTAGCGTTGGAAAACCTGAGCTTTTTGTTCTGCCTCACATGGTGGTAGTTACTCCCTCTTTCAAACTTACCGGAGCAGACCCTGGCGAAGGCAATTCTGTTGCGGTGTTTCGGATCCATGTTCGCATGCACCTTAAAGATGAAACCGGAGAACTGTTTCTCGATGGGCTCGATGACGCGCTCTTCAGTTTCCCGAGACACGGGGGGCGGAGCTATCTGGATGAAGCAGTCAAGCAGCTCCCGGATACCAAAATTGTTGACCGCGCTCCCAAAGAATACGGGGGCTAGCTTTCCCGCCAGGTATTCTTCTGGATTGAATGGATCATAGACGCCCTCGATCAACTCGAGATCTTCTCGTAATTGGTTGGCGGCAGATTCTGTGATCAGCTCATCCAACGGACCACTGTTGATGTCACTGATTGCCACTACGTCATCGATCCTTTTGGTTTTATTCGCTTCGTACAGGTTGAGATTTTGCTCGAAGAGATTATAGACTCCACGCAATGATTTGCCCATCCCTATGGGCCAGCTCAGCGGCCTTACCTTGATGTTAAGTTTTTCTTCGATCTCGTCCAACAGCTCAAAGGGATCTCGTCCTTCACGGTCGAGTTTGTTGATGAAGCAAAGCACCGGGGTATTTCGCATGCGGCAAACCTCCATAAGTTTCTCTGTTTGCATCTCCACACCTTTCACGCAATCTATGACCATGATGACACTGTCCACCGCCGTCAACGTCCGATAAGTGTCTTCCGCGAAGTCCTGGTGACCCGGCGTATCGAGGATGTTGATTTTAAGACCTTTGTATTCAAACCCCATCACCGAAGTTGCGACAGAGATACCCCGCTGTTTTTCTATTTCCATCCAATCCGAGCGGGTGTTCATGTCGATCTTATTGGACTTCACCGCACCCGCCGTCTGAATAGCACCTCCAAAAAGGAGCAATTTCTCTGTGAGTGTCGTCTTTCCCGCATCTGGGTGCGCAATGATGCCAAATGTTCTGCGCTTCTGTACTTCTTGATCCAAGACCATACCTTCGTAAGAAAGGGGCAAAATTATAGAATTAGAGGGTATCTTTTCCAAGTGAAGCGACTACTTGGCATCGTATTGATCGTCGTGGCTCTTTTGATCGCACCGCAACTATTTCTGCGGTTGGACGGGTACAAAAACGTCTTAATCATCGTGCTCTTTCTGATCCTCATGGCCTTTGTAGGGGGTGTTTTGTGGTTCATCAAACGGCAGGACAAGAAGTAGGGTCCTCTAACTGCTGCGATCCTGTCATGACTGCTGTCAATCTGTCAGTAATAATTGTGTTGGCACAACCATTGATCCATGG
>JBCCXG010000256.1:0-8197 GCA_039191945.1 Bacteroidota bacterium | reverse complement strand
GTCAGCACAATTTCTGAAGGAGCAGTCAGTGGAAGTCCAATGGCAAAAGCGATCACTCAAAGACTTCGGCGACCAGTCGCTCGAAGACCTGTCCGCGCAGTTTGATCTACTCATCATTGATCACCCGCACATGGGAGTAGCGGCGCAAAGCCAATGCTTGTTGCCGTTGGATAATTATCTATCGGACGACGTGCTCTATTCCCTTCGCCAGCAATCTGCGGGACCCAGCTTTGACAGCTATCACTATCGGGGACATCAATGGGCGCTTCCGATTGATGCCGCTTTCCAGTCTGCCAGCTACCGATCGGACCTGATGGACGTACCCATTCCCAAGACCTGGAAGGAAGTTTGGGAGCTGGCCACTAAGCTGAAGGCTCGAGGGCAGTATGTGGGTATGGCGCTTTGTCCAACGGATGCGTTGTGCACGTTCCTTTCGTTGATTGCTCAGCTCCGGAGCCCCGTCATCGCCGAGCAAAGCTCACTGATCGACGAAGCCAGCGGGGTACAAGTACTGGAGCTGATGGCTCGGTGCCGCGATACCTGTCACCCCGACAGCCTGCATTGGAATCCGATCCAACTGTACGATCACATGGCCGCGCAGGACGACGTGGCGTATTGTCCTATGGCCTTCAACTACACGAACTACTCCAGGGATGGTTTCCGGGAGAACCTGCTCCAATTCGCACCCGCGGCTGGAGGCATCGCCTTATTGGGCGGGGCGGGGATTGCCGTGTCCAGTCAGTGCAAGCGGCCAGAAGTCGCGATAAATTTCGCTCTGTGGGTTTGCGGAGCGGAGGTGCAGCGCACGACCTACACCACGGCCGAGGGACAACCCGGCAATGTCGTGGCATGGGAAGATGAGGTCTGCAATCGGTTGGTCAACAACTTCTTCCGCGACACACGACCTACGCTTGACCAAGCCTACGTCCGTCCACGGTTTGCGGCATGGCCAGCTTTCCAAGAATGGCTTGGGGAAGAAGTGCATGCCTATTTGGTGAATCATAGCGACACCAAACAATTGATCGCTACCTTGAATGACCACTATCAATCACTAGACCGTGAATGACCCGATCGATCTTTACGTAGGCTGTTACACGCTGAAGCTCTCCGAGGAATTGGACGGCAAAGGGCCGGGCATTGTCCTTGCCAACTACGATCCGCAGGCGCGGTCACTGACGGCGCGATTGGTGGCCAAACAGCGCAATCCGACGTACCTGACGATGCATCCGACTTTGTCCGTCTTGTACGCCGTCGAAGAATTGGCGCTCAGCGACGAACCTCGAGTGTTTGCGTACCAGATCGAAGCAGATGGCGGACTGACGCTCCTCAACTCGCAGCCCGTGCACGGTGCTTTTTCCTGCCACTTAGCGGTAATTCAAAATCACCTGCTGGTCGCCAATTACGGCTCGGGGAACGTGGACACTTATCCATTGGGCGCTAAGGGTAGATTGGAAGAGCCGCTTCCCATTACCCAGCACATCGGCAGCGGCCCGAATCCGCAACGGCAGGAGGGACCCCACGCGCATATGGTGATGGCGTTCAACGACGAGTTGATCTACGTGGCGGACCTCGGAATCGACCGCTGCAAAGCGTATCAGCTTGCGGAAAGTGGCCTTTTAGAGCGGCCGGCGCTCGATTTGCGGCTGCCTGCGGGATCAGGGCCACGGCACCTGGTCCGGCACCCACAATTGCCGATCGCCTATGTGCTGACGGAGCTCTCGGGTGAAGTCATTGCCTTTCAGGTTGGGGAAACGACAGATCAGATCCAGGAGGTGCGTTTCTTTCCCGAAGGCACATCAGGCATTCCTAGTGGTGCCTCGATCCGAATCGACGCCGAAGGTCGATTTCTTTGGGTCTCAGAGCGAACATCCAGCACGTTGACCCAATTCGCCATTGGCGATGACGGCTCCCTCCGGCATTACCACACTTATCAATTGGAGGATCGCACACCCAGGGACTTTGATCTGATCGGACCCTGGCTAATCGTGGCCGGCCAGGACTCCAACACGTTGAGCTTCTGGGAGCAAGGAAAGGACGACGTTTGGGAATGTCGGTCTACTCATCGGGACGTGATGACGCCGAGTTGTGTGGTGGGGAGGTAGAGGGATGCAACGGTGAGCGGCGATGAGGCGGCACTTGGAACCACGGACATGTGCCAGGTCATTCACTCTCAAATTGAGCATCGCTTCTACCGCCTTGGGGCAAGGGGAAGATCATGAAGCACCACCATCCTTGTCTGTTTAACCTTATCTTTACACCTATGGCAACTACAAATGAGATTCGAAATAGAGTGATCGAAAGCTTGATGGCCATCGACAATCATGACTACCTCAAGGCTCTGGAAGATATGATCAGAAGCTCCAACGTCGCTCATCAAAGAATTCCTTTAACGGAGGAACAGAGATTAATGCTCTCTATTAGTGATCAGGACATTGAGGCTGGACGAATCGTTGATCAAGACAGATTGGATTCGCGAGAACGCAAGTGGCTGACAGGCGAATAGTTTGGACCGAAACTGCCGCGAAACAGCGGAACCAGATACTCCGTTACTGGGTCCAAAGAAATGGATCCAATGAGTACGCACTCAAACTCCTGGACTCAAGTAATCAAAAGACGGAAAGGATTGCTAAGCATCCGATGATTTATCGGGAAGCGGAACATCCTAATACTAGGGTAGCTTCGATGGGTCATTACAGCATCTACTTCAAAGTGGACGATGATGTTGTCATTATAACCGCGTTCTGGGATAACCGCCAAGACCCTAAGAAACTCTTTGACCTTTTAAGTAGACGCAAGTAAAAGACACTCACCTCACGACGCGCCTGCATTTCATCAGTTTCGGCGATCGAAGCTCCATGATAGTCAATTCGAGCACTTCATATTCCCACTCATTACATTGAAAACAACGATGTTTGCGGAAATGAAGTGACGGTAAGGCGAACCCCTTGCGGAAGGATTTTTTAATATGAGCAAAAAGATCAAAGTTGGCATACTCTTCGGCGGCAAATCCGCCGAGCATGAGATCTCGATTAAGTCGGCCATGAATGTCGCCCAAGCACTTGATCCCGAGGCCTACGACATCGTATTGATGGGCATCGATAAGGAGGGTAAATGGCACCTCGATGCGGATTCGAAGAAGTGGTTGGCGCCAAATGCGTCTACAGAGGCCATTGGATCAGGAGCAGACACGCAACTACAATTCGTTCCCGGTGAATCCAACCATCAAATTCAAACCATTTCCTCTCAAAGGGAACTGGGGAGCTTGGACGTGGTCATTCCCATGCTTCATGGTCCCTACGGAGAAGACGGTGCGGTTCAGGGCTTGCTCAAGCTGGCCAATATTCCATTTGTGGGTGCTTCGGTATTGGGATCTGCGGTGGGGATGGACAAAGACGTGATGAAGCGACTCCTTCGGGACGCCGGCATCAAGAACGCCCGCTTCAGAAGTTTTACAACAGCAAACAGGCACCAAATCGATTACGCCAGTCTCGAGAGAGAACTAGGGACACCCATGTTCATCAAGCCGGCCAACCTGGGGTCTTCCGTGGGGATATCCAAGGTGGCGACCGAAGCGGAATTTGCAGCGGGAGTGGCCGATGCCTTCCGATTTGACCGCAAAATCATTATCGAAGAGCAAATAGTGGGCAGAGAGCTGGAATGTGCCTTGCTCGGCAATGACGAAGTAGAGGTATCAGTTGCAGGCGAAGTAGGCAATGTCGATGAAAAGCATGGATTCTACTCCTATTCTGCGAAGTACTTGGATGAAAAAGGCGCAAGTATCCAGATCCCTGCGGACTTGACCGAGGAGGAACTCAAGAAAGTGCAGGAAGTCTCTGTCGCTACCTATCGCGTGCTTTGTTGTGAGGGCTTGGCCAGGGTCGACTCGTTTCTCACGGAGAGTGGCGAAGTCTACGTGAACGAGATCAACACGCTGCCCGGCTTTACCGACATCAGCATGTACCCAAAACTTTGGGAAGCCAGTGGCAAAGGGTACAAGGAGCTATTGGACCAACTGATCCGGTTGGCGATGGAACGAAATCAGGCCGAAGGCAATTTACTGACGAGTTTGGAGTAGGGCAGTAGCCGCCAGATACTGATTCCGTCGGTGCATTTCACCCGATTCCAGGTTTGAAAATCACTGCATACGCCCTGAGACCTTCCACAAGTGGAAACCGAACGCCTTCAGCGTGGCTGAAAGAGCCGAAGGTTCAGGGAAGCCAATACAACAATTTGATGCAAATTGGGACGAAAATGAGCACTGCATGGGCGTTCCCTCGGTCAAAATTAGCCTCAAGCATTTCAAAAAAATCAATATCTCCTTTCGCCGTTCTTACACATGATAGCAATAGCTCACTCAAAAATGGCCATCAAAGGGAAGCTCCGGTATTCACTGTGTTGGTGCCTGCTCGTTCCCATTTTGAATCTCATGGGTCAGGGAAAGGCTGGACCTGCAGACGTGGAAGCGTGCGATACCTATGCCTTCGTTGATTTTGGGACGACCCTCCGTCCATGGGATGGTTTTGGGGTCAACTATGTCGAAATGGCCCAGACGTTTGACTACGTCAATGCCCCCCAGGACTACGGTGGCTTCAGCATCTTGTCCGAGGTGCAGCGACAAGAGATCATCGAGCTGATCTTTGGAGAAGAGGGCTTGCAGCCGGATTTGATCAAGATGTTCCTTGATCCCTTGCACCAGCAGACACCTGGCGCCACCTTCGAGCATGCGGCCATGACGCAATGGATGAGGTATTTTGTATCCGAAGGCTTGGAGCGATCAGCTGCCCGGAACCAGCCGCTGGAGATAATCACCACCTTGTACGGTCCTCCAGGTTGGGCCAAGAAGCAGCGGGACATTGGTGGACGTGATCCGGATGAAGCGCAGTTCGACAACATGGCCCGGTACATGGTCTCCTGGATCGAGTATCTGCGCCAAGAAGGATTTCCGGTGCGGTATGCCTCGATCAACAACGAATCGGCGAACCAATACTCCTGGGACGTCAACGGAGCAGGGTTCAAGGGGATCGATTACGATGCCTACTGGACGCCGGAGCAAGTGGCAGAGTTCATGACGGTCCTCCGGACGCATCTGGATCAAGAGGGTCTCGAGCAGGTGGGGGTGACGCCAGGGGAGACCGCCAACTGGTCCACCTTTCACCAAAAGAATTACAGCTGGGCCATCGTGAAAGATCCTGAGGCACTCAAGGCCATGGACCTCATCACATCACACAGCTTTGGCGCTATGAATGTCGTCACCTCGTCAGGCATCAGCTTGTTGCGATCTGCGAAACCGGAGTTGCATGCATGGGTCACCTCGCACTCCTGGGGAAAGGTAGACATGCACATGTCTGATCAAATTGTCAACAATATCAACAAAGCCAAGGTCAACGCCATTATCCCTTGGGCAGTTTCACAACGTCCTGCCGTATGGCGAAACTTCGACCCCAATCCCGCCGCGCCGATCCAGGTATTGGAAGACAGCACTTACGAGGTCAATGCCAATTACTACTTCTACAAGCAATACACGCGAGCGGGCAAGGGGGGCAAGGTCGTCTGTCCTGTATCATCAACGGCCGGATCCGGTGTCCATTTGTTGGCCTTCGGACAGGGGAGTTCCGATGAACCTGATGCCTTTGTCGTGGTCAATTTGAATGATTGGTCCACCAAGCAATTGGCGATCCGGGTCATCGGATCAGCAAAGAAGTATCGCGCAGTCCGCTCGTCTCGGAAATACGGCTATCAGTTGATCGAAAAATATGAAGAGGCCGGGTCATATGAAGTCCAGGACGGATACCTCTTGTACACCGTGCCCCGGCACTCGGTCACCACTTTTTTCGCCGAAGGCGGATGATACTGGCGCTTATAAGATCTTGGGGGATCGAGTCGAATAGGACGTAAAGCAATAGCATGCAAAACTGGAGGAAATTGACAACGTACTTCAATGATTTGGCTAGCTGCCATTGTGTTGGACCCTTGATGGCTGATCAGTGGCGGTGCGTCACTTTGGAGGGAGGCAAGAGTTGTCCCTCCATCTGGACCCTTCTCCTGATGGTCCTGGCCAGTTTCGTGACGAGCTGTCAGCAACCAAGCGGCACAGAAGAGGTGGCGGACCCAAAACCCAACATTCTTTTCATCATGGCGGATGACCATACGACCCAGGCCATCAGTGCTTACGGTGGTCACCTCGCTGAGTATGCGCAGACGACGAATATTGATCAACTGGCGGAAGAAGGCATGCGATTTGATCAAGTGTTCTGCACCAACGCGATTTGCAGCCCCAGTCGTGCTTCGGTCCTGACGGGCAAATACAGTCACAAGAACGGTGTGAGAAAACTCCGTGACGTCTTTGACGGCAGTCAGTGGACGGTTCAAAAGGCTTTTCAAGCGAATGGTTACCAAACGGCACTCTACGGCAAGTGGCATCTGATTTCGCGTCCTGTGGGTTTCGACGACTATAAGGTCTTACCCGTGCAGGGAAGGTATCAAGACCCCCAGTTCTACACGCCGGGAAATGATAGTCTCGTGACTTACGAGGGTTGGTCGACCGACGTGATCACAGACATGAGCATTGATTTCCTAGACAACCGGACGAGGGACAAGCCTTTTCTGCTCATGACCCACTACAAAACAACACACGACCCCTGGGCATCCAGACCTCCGTACGATACCCTGTGGCAACATACCGATCTTCCAGCTCCGCCCAACTTGTTGGATCAATATGAGGAGCGATCAGCGGCTGCCCATCGGACCACCTTGAAGCTGGAGATGATCAACCAAGGCACCTTCCCTCACCAACGATTGGAAGGCGTCGATGACCTGACGCAGCGGCAGTTTATCTATCAACAGTACATCAAGTCGTTCCTCAGGTGTGGACGCGTCCTGGATGAGAATGTAGGCAAGCTCATGACCTACTTGAAGCAAGAGGGTCTGTACGACAATACGATCATCATCTACACGGCAGACCAAGGGCATTTTCTGGGAGAGCACGGCTTTTTCAGCAAGCGCTTTATGTACGAGGAAGCCCTGCAAATGCCTTTGATTATTCGATATCCGCCATGGATCGCCTCGGGAAGTATCAACAACGACATCATCCTGAATGTGGACTATGCGCCCACCTTACTGGAAATGGCCGGCTTGGAGGTTCCGGGAGAGGTCCAAGGTCGAAGTTTCCACTCTCAATTACACGGCCAAACCCCTGAAGACTGGCGCCAAGCCATGTACTACCACTACTGGCAGCACATCCTGCACCGAGATGTCACGGCCCATATCGGTATTCGGACCAAAGAGCACAAGCTCATCTTCTACTACGGATTGCCGCTCGATGTGACGGACAAGGCCGCGACCCCACCAGAATGGGAAATGTTTGACTTGGAAAATGACCCAGAGGAGATGCGAAATGTGTACAATCAAGAGGGGTATTTGGAAGTGACCGCCCGACTAAAAGATGAGTTGAAAGCCCTGCAGGTTGCGCTCGATGATGAGGGGCTGGCCTACCCGGAGATGGTGGAAGTGCAACGGGAGCATTTCATGTTGAGCAATTAAATGTGTCTTTCCACCTTAGGACTGATCGTTTGACGGTTTGGTGGCCACAAAAAGAGCGCTCTAGTGCCATCGGATCCGAAGATCTTCAGCTGATCCCTTTGGACCTTTTTCACTCCGCATAACTGCTGGAACAGCACTGATATTTGGTTTTTGGTTAGTAAATGACCTTTACTAATAGAAATTGGTGGAGATGAAAAATAATATTCCTGAAAGCGACTACCTAGGAATGGTAAAGGACGCCGAAAACGAAGTAATGATCACCTCGTGGAATGGATTCGTTGGTGACCGAAATCTGTAAGGGCCTAGACATCGCGCTGGCTGAATTTGAGGCCTTTCGCCAGGAAGTGCCGGAGGCACAGTGGGTCGGCGATGTTCGCGAGCTCGGTGCGATCAATAAGCAAAACCAAGAGTGGATCAACACTCATGGGTTCCTCAGGTTTTTGGGAACAGGAGTAAAATGGATGGCCGTCGTCCAACCTAAGTCCGTGATCGCGGCCATGTCCGTCAATAGCATCGTGTCCAAAGTGGAAGGCACCGACTTGACTACATCTAATGTGAAGACCGTCGAAGAGGCCTTAGCTTGGATCAAGGGAGAGAAAGTACTCTCTGCGCAAGGGGCTTGAATAGCGCGAAAGGCAAAAGACCTCTAGCGCTAAAG
>JBCCXG010000255.1:0-8197 GCA_039191945.1 Bacteroidota bacterium | reverse complement strand
TTGTTATCGACATTATTCTGTGCGTGCAGGGAAAAGTCATTTCCTCCGGGAGGCCCTGCCTGAAAGACGCCGTCATCCGGCGTAAAATCCTGTATTTGTATCCACGCCTCATAGGTGCGGTCCGCCGTACCTGAGATCTGCGGGGTTGTCCCAAAATCTACGTAGTCGTCATTCCCATCCAGCTCAATTCCGAGCCCTATTTGGCCCACCACACGATTGTCGCCGCCAAAGCCCGAAGGCATACCATCGTTGCCGTTCCCAGAGGCATCGGTCGCCGTACCTGCGGAGGGATCCTCGTCGAGGTGGTAAACCCCGTCGTAACCATTGGACCACGTCGCAGGAGTACTTGGATCTACAACCGGAGGTGTGCAATCACCGAAGTACATGAAAAATTCGCTGTCAGCGTTGCATTTCAGATCCGTCTTGACCCACGCCACCAAGTCTCCCTGGACGCCATCATAGCGTTCCAGCTCGAAGTCAAGGGGGTTATTGGCCAAATCCGTGAAGAAAATATCATAGCCATCCGTGCTTTGGATTTTCCCCGTCGTGGTGAGTAAGTCAGTTGCGCCATCAAACCGCACTAAAACTGGAAAATCACTCAGTGGGGTGGAACACTCAACTTTGATGTGATCGATTACTATGAGCGTACGGAAAATGTAGTCTCCAACGAACGTACTCTTTCTAACGTTCAAGGTCTGGATGTTTGAAAAGGCGTCGCAACCATCTCTTGTCGATTTGACTCGAAAATAGGTGGTCTCGGCAAGTGCAGCTGTGGTCAGTGTACTGCTCGTTTCGCCCATTATATCCGAGAAGATTGAGTTATCCGTAGAACTTTGCCATTGCAAAGAAGCTGTCGCATCAAAATCCGTCAAGGTAATGGTAGCGCTCTCGCCTTGGTCCAGCTTGGCCCTTGGAGTGGATATGGCGCCTCCTTCCAGTGGGTACTCCTCCGCCCCTACCAGGTAAAAACTGGACGCATTGTTGACCGTATTGTAGGAAGTGGTCACCCAGCCGTCGCTTCTGGCCACGTTGGATATTCGGACCTCATCCATTGCACCTTTGAACATGCGATTGCTCCCAATGCGCCGACCGATGAAGAGGTCTTCGAAGGCTCCGCCATCGGAGCTGGTCATATTGCCATAGGGGTAGGGTCTGGCACAAGCAGCAGACTCATCAAAGGGAATGAGTGCGCCGTCCACGAACGTCTTCAAATTGGTGACCTGAGAGCCGTCCAGGTTTGACCCGTCATACACCATAGCGAAGTGATGCCAGTCTGCATCAACCGTAGCCGGATCGTCATAGCGATAGTGACCATCGTCGTCACAGACATCACCAAACTCAAAGCCATCAAAGCCGTCTGCGGTACTGGAAGTGATCCGCCGGTTCACTTCATTCGGGCCTCCATCCACGCCCAACATAAAGGATTCCAGGTTGGTTCCTCTTCCCTTGACGACGAAGGGGGCGTCCGAGGGAGCCGGAAAGTACATCCGTGCCCACACTTCGATTGTCACTTGAGTCCCCGTGATGTCCAATGGATTGCCTGTCGTATGTGGTATCTCGATGAACCCAAAGTCACCCGCGTTGTTTCCCTCATTGTTGAAACTCCTGGCGCTGCCGATCACCCCAGAGATCGTCGTTGTCGTCGTATTTCCCCCATAAGTGTCAGTAAACGGCCTTCCCATACCATCAACCGTCTCATCCATATCGTTGGAAGTTGCATCCAAAACCTGTTGACCTGTAGGTTCCTCCAGGTGCCAAACCGCGGCAAAATTTCCATCCCAGGTATCAGTGGGTGCAGGATAAGGGGTGGCGGTGCCATTGCCATAGTACAGAAACAGGCTGGTGTTATCGTCATGATCTACGAGGGGCACATTGGCCCAAAGCGTCAACTGTCCAGTGGCTGGATTGTAGGACTGCAAGTCAATATCCAGTTCATTATTGGCATCGTCGGTGATCCGGATGTCATTGCCCAGCGCACTAGTCACATTTCCTCCATTGCCGACGGTCCTTAGGTCGTTGTCGGTCATGGAGATGAGTACGGGGAAGTTCACCAGATCCGTACTTCCGCTGACCTCGGAAGCTTGAATGGTTAAGCTCTTCCGATAGCAATAGTCAGTGAGCCACTGGGCCTGGACTTCGGGTAGTAAGAAAAGCAAGGCAATAACAGTCCTTGCTACAACATTGGTAGTGGGTCTAGTGATGGTCATCAAGTGGTCAGCTTTTAGATGCCTACAGTAAAGCTATTGCAAAACGGTTCAGTACCGAAGAATGATCAAGGGCAATTGTGTCGAAATCGACAAATGTTTTTCGTTTAGCACCTGCCGCTATGAGGGTCGAACTCAAGCGCGCCGGCCTGGTAGGGCGGAAACCATTAGTAGTACCGTAAAATCAAAGAGGCTGTCTTGGGCCGGATGGCGGCGAGACCAAGCTATCCGCCCGTTGCCTGCTCCAGTTTCTTTTCCAGCGCTCGGACTTGCTTGATCAAATCGGGGAGCCGCCGCATGGCCGCGGTTATTCGGAAGTGCTGCTTCGACTCGACGATTGGAGACCCCATCCACGATTGACCCTCGGCCTCAATAGAAGACATGATGCCGGACTGGGGAACTACCTTGGAGCCGTCAGCAATATTGATGTGACCCGATACGCCCACTTGTCCACCCAGCATGCATTTGGCGCCTATGTGTGCACTACCCGCCACACCCACCTGCGCGGCCATCACGGTATGTTCTCCTACGGTGCAATTGTGTGCGATCTGGACCAGGTTGTCCAATTTCACACCCTTTTTGATGACAGTCGCGTCGAAAGTAGCACGGTCGATGGTCGTGTTGGCCCCAACACTCACGTAGTCCTCTAGAATCACCGTACCCAGTTGTGGTGTCCTCCGATAGCTGCCATCGGCTTGCGGAGCGAAACCGAAGCCCTCAGCTCCGATCACGGCACCATGGTGAAGGGTACAATGATTCCCAATCTGAACGCTATGGTGTACGGCGGCTCCTGGTAGCAATATCGAATCAGATCCGATGGTTGCGCCTTCACCTACGTAGCAGTTGGGGAAGATTTTCGCACGATCACCAATCACCGCCCCTTTGCCAATGTACGCGAAAGCACCCACGTATACGTCTTCTCCTACCTGCGCATCTTCGTGGATAAAGCTCGGTGACTCAATTCCCTCGTAGCGAGGGGTTATGGATTGCTCCACCATCTCCAGGACCATCGTGAAGCTTGAATACGGGTCTTTGACCTTAATCAGGACACAACTGACCGGCTGCTTCAGCTCCAGATCTTGGGAGACGATGACCGCAGAGGCCTGCGTGGTGTAGAGAAATGACTCGTACTTTGGGTTGGAGAGAAACGTAAGATCACCCTCGCTAGCTCGTTCGATAGCGGCAATATTCTCAACCTCTTTTTGCGAGTCTCCAGCTACCGTACCGGAAAGGTATTGGGCGATATCACCCACTTTGAATTTCATAAAACAGTGTGTTTAGATCTCAGCCAATTCAATCCATTCAAAGCTAACAATATTTGGATCTCAACCACCGACGGGCCTAAGGAGGCATTGAAGTGGGAAAGTCATCAACTACTGACCACTGTAAAAGAAAGACTTGTCTGGATATGCAGGCGGGGCGGGCACCTCTCTGGGATCCTCCTCGATCTTTTTCAGCAGGTGATTGATGGCTGCGTCCAGTTGCGCATCTTGTCCTTTGAAGGTGGCGTGCGGCAAATTGTCCACTACAATATCTGGCTCAAATCCATGTCCTTCTATAAGCCATTCGCCCTCGGCGCTGTAAACCCCCATCATCGGAGCTCTTGCCAATCCACCATCTGTGAGTCGGTTGGCGCTATTCAGCCAAATCTCTCCACCCCACGTCCTCGTGCCGATTGTCGTCCCGAGGCCCAGACGTCTAAATCCATCCGCAAAGGCCTCACCATCGGAGTAGGTATTCTCATTGACGAGCACCACGATGTGACCCCGGAACGCATATTGCATATTCCAATAAGGCTTACCAGCGCGGGACTTCCAGTACATCCAGGCTTTGCGAAGCAGTTTCTCCAAAATGAAACTGTCAATATTGCCCCCAAAGTTGTAACGTACGTCGATGATCAATCCCGATCTATTGAAAACGGGGTAGAATTCCCGGTAAAACTGACTGATGTCGCGGCTACCCATCGCACGTAAGTGTAAATAGCCGATTTGATCTCCCGATTTGCGCTCCACCTGGAGCCGGCGGGTGTACTCCCAGTCCCGATATCGGATGTCATAGTCACTGGACTTAGGTATTACAATCACGTCCCTGGTGCTACCACCACGCGCTATTCGCAGTCTTACCTGCTGATCAGCTTTGTCCCGAATCAATTCATCCAACTCTACCGCGTCGGTGGTGCTGATGCCATCTATGTGTGTGATGATGTCCCCAACTCGTACATCTACAAAGGGATCATCCAGCGGACTACGCCCTTCAGGGTAGTCGGGATCGGCCTGGTAGATGTAATCAATTCTGAATCCGTTGGACGCTCGGCTAAATCTCCCTCCGAGGGTGGCGATCGAGATATCGTTGTCGTCCTCTCTCATGTCGCCCCCTCGCACGCTGGTGTGTAGGGCACTGAGCTCACCTACAAATCGGCCAATCAGATCCGACAGTTCACTCCGCGTAGTCACGCGATCCACCAGTGGAAGGTATTTGTCTCGCATTGCCTCCCAATTGACTCCATGCATGTTTTTGTCGTAGAAGTAGTCTCGCTCCATCCGCCAGGCATCGATGAATAGCTGTCGCCAGTCATCCTGGGGTGTAATGGAAAACTTCCAGCCCGACAGGTCAATTTTGCTTTTGCTCAGGTCTTTGAGTTCACTGGTGCCTGCATCGACCATGTAAAAGTCCTGCCCTTTTCGCAAAAGCATCTTTTCACGCTCGGCAGCCATTTCATACCATCTGATGTCCGATACAAATCGATTGAGCTTTGGGCTTTCATTACCAATTTTCAGGACTTCAAGGTGCTGCTTCGCCCCAATACCGGTTTCCCTAGATATCAGATAGATGGCATCATTCGTCACAGACAAGCTTTGGTAGTTACCTGCCTTGATTGGCAGCTCGGCCATACGCTGTTGTATACCGTCCCGATCAATAGCCACGACCACTTTTGCGTCGCCTTTTGACTCAGAAGCCGTGAACAACTCGTCATCTGGCTGAAATGGCGAACGCGTGCCCTTCTTTAACGGAATGTGATAAAGCTTCTCTTGCGCATCAAGATATGGTTCAGGCTGTCGAGCTCCCCAGGGCGAACCAACGAGGGACGTAAAGCTCCGGTCTGATAAGAAGTAGATGAACTGACCATCTGGGCTCCAGCAGGGAGAGACGCTATTGGCTCGGTCGGTTGTGAGTGGAAAGGATTCGCCAGTCTTTACATTGTGGATGAAGATTTGCCTCATGGTATTCGCCGCTCGCTGGCTGAATGCAACCCATTGATCGTCCGGAGACCAAGAGATATCTCCAACGCCCTCCTGGTTAGTAGAAATGAGCTTGCTCACCCCACTAGCCAGATCCAGCAGATACAGGTTTCGCTCCAAATCAGTGTAAGCCAGCCATTTCCCATCGCCAGAGGGTACACCCCCAAAGCGTAAAACCTTGCCATCACTGGTAATGGACTTAGGCCCACCGATACCTGTTGCCGGCATACTGACAAACTCAAACTCGCCGGACTCGTCAGACAGCGTGATAATCCGTTGTCCATCAGCAGAAAAAACCGCATCCCGATAGCGGACGTCTTTTTGTTGCGTAAAGGCTACGTTTCGTCCCTGTTTTACGGGCATCACAAAAGCGCGTCCCCTAGAGACAATGACCACTTTTTCCCCTTTCGGGTCCGGGAGCATCGACGTAATGTAGTTCTTAGGGTTGTCTACCCATTTTTCCCTGAGTTGATCCAGGTCCGAAGCCAGGGTAATATCGATCTTGGCGTAAGTATCTGCGAGGATGCGATACACCCAGATGTCCGCGCCATGTTGATAGACGATGTTGCCATCCGCGATATTGGCGTAGCGCACGTCGAACTGCTTGTGTTCCGTATGCTGACGGAGATCAAAGCCGGTCTCAGTCATCGACCAGATATTCATCACGCCATCTCGATCGCTGATGAAGTAGACTCTGCCGTCCAGCCACATAGGATGGTGACTCTCCCCGGTGTATTCTTTCGTCAGCTGCTCCGCTTCCTCGGCGCCGAAAGTATATTTCCAGACCTGACGAGCAGTTCCTCCTTTGTATCGCTTGGTTACATTTCGGTGGTAGGCGGGACGCACAAAATAAACCGTGCTCCCCGAATCGTCAAAGGAGGCTTCACTGGCCTGGCTGAGGGGGATGATCTCCTTTGTTTGCGTGGCTGGGTCGATCATCACTACCTGCCGATCAGGTACCCCGGAAAATTCTCTGGTATCATAGATGACTTTGCCCTCGGGGGTCCAACCATTGACCACGGACGCCTCCCGATCATACGTCCACCGTTTTGGAAGTCCTCCATTAACAGGCATCGTGTAAACTTCCAAGGGTCCCTCGTAAGAGGCAGAGAAGGCAAGGGTCTCCCCATCAGGTGAAAACCGTGCGTAGAGCTCCTCCTCCTGGTGACTCGTCAGTCTGCGGGCGACTCCGCCGTTGATGGACACGGTCCATAGATCGCCTTCGGCAGTGAAGACGACCTGATTGCCTTCAGCATCTGGATATCGATAGTACCCCGCAAACCCGTCTTGACCGAAGGCTGGTGAGCTGAAAGCACAAATACAAATGGACAGGGCAAGTAGCTGCAATATGGAAGTCTTATTCATGGTTTAGCGTTCTTCAATAATGGGTTTGTCTAGCGGTCAAAACGACCCGTACTGAGCGTTTAGTACGTTACTCCTCAGCAAGGAATGGATATCTGTAGTCGGTGGGAGAGACAAAAGTCTCTTTGATCGTTCGAGCATTCACCCACCGCAACAAATTCATCATCGCACCTGCTTTATCATTGGTCCCAGAACCTCGCGCACCGCCAAAAGGTTGCTGGCCCACTACCGCACCTGTCGGCTTGTCGTTGATGTAGAAATTGCCCGCAGCGTTCACCAGCTTTTTGGTGGCCAGCTCAACCGCATAGCGATCTTTGGAAAAGATAGCGCCTGTGAGTGCGTAGGGTGAAGTCTCGTCCACAACTTCCAAGATCTCTTCGAATTGTTCTGGCTCATAGACGTAGATGGTCAAGACTGGGCCAAAAATCTCTTCACACATCGTGCGGTACTTCGGATCATCTACAACAATAATGGTGGGCTGTACGAAGTAGCCCTGGCCACCTTCGTACTCACCTCCAGCAATGATTTCAGTCCCGGCATCGGCTTTTGCCTGGTCGATGTAACCCGTGATCTTTTGGAAGGCCCGCTCGTCTATTACCGCGTTAATGAAATTCCTGAAATCCTCGGTGCCGCCCATTTGGAAGGAGGCCACATCTTCTACCAATTTGCTTTTCACTGCTCCCCAAATGTTGCTGGGGATATATGCCCTGGAAGCGGCGCTGCATTTCTGACCTTGATACTCGAAGGCCCCTCTGGCCAGGCCAGTGGCGACCTCAATGGGGTCAGCCGACGGATGTGCCACGACAAAGTCCTTACCACCGGTCTCTCCAACGATACGCGGATAAGATTTGTACTTGTCTATGTTAGTACCAATGGTCTTCCAAAGGTGCTTGAAAACACCCGTGCTTCCGGTGAAATGCAGCCCTGCAAAATCGGGATGCTCAAAAATGATGTCTCCTGCAACCGGGCCATCTACCAGGATCAAATTGATGACCCCATCGGGCAGCCCTGCTTCCCGAAATACCTCCATCACCACATGGGCAGAATAGACCTGGCTGTATGCGGGCTTCCAAACCACCGTATTCCCCATCATCGCTGGGGCAGCAGGTAAGTTGCCTGCAATAGCAGTAAAGTTGAACGGAGTAATGGCAAATACAAAGCCCTCAAGCGGTCGATACTCTGTTCTATTCCAGATTCCAGCTGAGGACGCCGGCTGAATGGCATAGACCTGCTGCATAAAATGGGCGTTGAACCGAAGGAAGTCGATCAATTCGCAGGCGGCATCAATTTCCGCCTGAAAGACATTCTTTGACTGCGCGAGCATCGTGGCAGCGTTGATCCGGGCGCGGTATGGCCCTGCGATCAGATCAGCGGCTTTTAGAAAGATGCTCG
>JBCCXG010000254.1:0-8203 GCA_039191945.1 Bacteroidota bacterium | reverse complement strand
GGCACGGGCGACAAAGGGCTTGAGCGACACTCGCACCAACAAGGCGCACGGGCTTTAAAGACAAAATTACCGGTTATTCCCGGACTCAGTTCCGGGATCTCCTAGCCAGGATGATAAATCGTTCTTAGTCAGGGGACCCCGGAATAAAATCCGGGGATTACTGCAAAATGATTTTTTTGTCAGTCGAGTGGTCCTGTACGTTCCGAATGGCATAGCTAAATCTAAACAAGAACGTCATTCCTGTGAGCTAACATTTCGAAACACATTCAAGGGAACCAGGAGCGAGACAGGAGTCTCTCCGTGGCCCAGAGTACTCACACGCCAGATCCCCGACTCGCCGGCTCTCCCCATCCAAGTAAGGTAGGGTCCGCAAGGCGCTCGAGGATGACGGCGCGGGAGGGCAGGAGCACATACCCTAAAACAACTTACTCACCGCCTTGCTGATGTTCGTCCACTCCTCCTCTTTCGTGGAAGCCACCAGCTCAGCATGCATGGGAATGTAGGCTTTGTAGAGCTCCGCACGCAGTTGATCGCGCTTCGCGTAAATGGCTTTCATATCATCTTCGGAAGCAAAGATGTTGCGGATCGCGTCATTGTCCTTGTAATTGAGCCTGGCCTTCTCCAGCATGTACTCGACTACCGCAAGCTGGAAGCCATCATAGCTTTTAAGAGCTGTCTCCCGACGGTCAGCGTCTGCAATCTCGCTCGCTATGGCCGCCCGCCTTTTGGTCGTTCTTGACTTGAATTTGTCAATCAACTTGCGCTGATCCTTCGTAGGATCTTTTTTGCCGGCATCAACCATTTGCAGGACCCTGGCCCACTCCTCCTCGGTGATCATATTTTGGAACCTCATCCGGCCCTCCACGGCCTTAGCCTCCTGCGTGGCATGAGAGCCCCTCCATTCACTAAAGAAGGTCTCGAAGTCGGCTCGTGTTGTTTCCCGATTTGCGAACATCGCATCCATCTCCTTCAGACCCTCAGCCTGCTCTTTGGCAAAGCGCTTGATGTAGGTCTTGTATTCCTTCGCCAGATCAACAATTTGTTCCTTCCTGTCCTGATCCGCAACCGTTTTCTTGATGTACTTCAGTAGATCGGGGTCCGCAAAAGGGCTATTGGAACCTCCCCCGAAAATCATGGCAATGATTAAGGCAATCAGCATGGTCTGAGTCTTATGATTAGCATGCCAAATTAACCCAATTCAGCGGGGCTATTGGTATCATGATTTCAATTCCACCGAACAGAAATGTTTGACCGCTATTCGTAAATCAACTCCAAATCATCGATCACCAGCTCACTACCGATCGCCCCCTGAAAGGTCGCCCCACCAAAACTCGATGAGGCAACAAAGGTCAAATGCGAAGGCAGGATGATGTTGGCCGAATCACCTTCCACATATAAGTCATCTTCGGGACGAGTATAATCGGGAAAGTCCGACGACAAGCGACCATAGGTGAAGTCCACCATCACTTCCGATAGTTCCGTTTGCGTATCAGTGCCTCGAAACCAAGCCGTTGCCAATCGGCGAGTGCCGTCAGTCGTACGAAACTCCAATAGGCAGTAGATATCACACCCATCGGGCTCATCCAGTACATTGCCGTCACGGTCCTTGTTCTCCGGGCCAGGTTCGTATTGGTATTTGACTTTAAAAGCACTGGGCCGGGCAGCAAACGGCACACCGAAGTCAATGGCTGCTTCCGGGTCGGCCGGATTGATCTTATCGGTATCAAATGTTCCAGTGTAGATCGTCCCTGCGGCAATTGGAAAGCCCAAACTGGCGGCGAGTCGCCCGTTGTCGAGGGTCTCCATTAAGGGTGCAAAGTTGTCATCGGCGATTTCGATCGGGGTCGTCGACAGTAGTCCCAGCAATTGGGTGCCAGGATTACCGGTACCCCAGATCGTGTTGGCGGCACTCTCCCCGGGCTCAAAATAGCCACCGTTGGCTTGGTACCATAGGTTGAAGTCGCTGTTGCTCAATTGCGGAGTGGCGGTGGCAATTTCAGGTATCAGTTGCCAGGTTTGGCTATTGCCGTCTTCCGCGGTGACAGTGACTGCCACCGTCTCCCGGAAGTCGATAACATCTCCTTGGCTAAGCGTAGAGGTAGCAAATGTCGAAAGTGATAGTGTCCGTATCTCCGTTTGAGACAAATCCACACCCGCAGGCATCTCAATGATCACCGTGGCCTCCGTGGCATTGATCAGCGCCGTTCCCGCTTGGTTGGTCACCTCGATGGCCTTAATGTTGGCGTGTGGGGAAAGACCAAAAAAGTCCTGTTCGATACACGAGGTCGATATCAACAGGGTCGCTAGTGTAAGGGCTTGGTACTTCTTCATCTTCGTGCGTTTTTCCCTTTGAAGTAATAGGCCAATCCAAGTCTCAGCGAGAGTAAATCGATTTGGAAACTCACTTCATTCGCGTTAGTCTGTGAGTCCTCCACATTGTTGATCGAAGTGGTGGAGTTGGTGTAGCGATAGCCGATTAGGTTATTGATCTCCACTTCAAAGGCAAAGTTCTCGATGGCAAAGAAGACAATCCCGGGGCTCAAGCCGGCACTGAATACAAAGTCTTCTACGTAAGTCCTCGTGATCTCATCCACATTCCTGGTATCTGTTCTCAAGGTGTTGCCACCACCAAAACCGAGACCGATCTCGGTTGAAAAGCTCAGGCGCTCAGTGGGCACCAATGGAAAGTACGCCTTGATATTGGGCGTCACTAGTCCACCACTGGAGATAGACTGTCGGAAGAGCGTATCGCTATTCGAATCAACGAGCGTGCCCTCGAACTCATCACGCTCGTAGTTGACGTTTACTCCGGCCACCACGTAGTCACCAATGAAATAACCGCCTTTCAACGTCAGGTCGTAGTTGAACTCATCCCCCTTAACCACCCGATCGAACAGGCGTTGAGTGTTTTGGAGGTTCCGATCACGCAGTGAAAAGGCAAAACCCAGGTAGCCATTTCCCTTGCGAAAAGGGTTGAAGTCCTCCTGGTAATATTTGCTGATCAGATCATAAGGGGAGACTTCCTGCTTGGCCTCCTGGGCATGGACCACCAGCAAGCTAGCCATCCACAGGGCAAGTAGTATCGGTAAGCGGGTTCTCATTGAAGGTGTCACTAATTCAAAAAGGAAGATAACGGATTTGGAGGAATGACAGAAGTACCAGTACGGTCATCATGCTCAATATTCCGAGTAATAGCAGGCTAATTGGAGTCCTTAAATCAGTCGAATTTGGCCGACAGTCGACACGGGTCAGCCGAAAGGCCTTTGCAACAAATTGCATGGCGCTTTGCAACAATTTTCATAGGCCTTCGCAACAAATTGCAAAGGGCATTGCAACGAGTTGCAAAGGCCTTCCAAATCGACCCCTGTACCGTCCTAAAATAAGTTGACAGGTTCGGCGCACCGAGGTTATACACTTAATCCTGTCTGATCTTGACAGGAGATTTTGCTAATCCTAATTGTACTTTACGAGGATCAATCTTAATCCTGATTAAAGTAGACAATAGGTTAGTGGTTGCTTCTTCCTCCATACCCTCAAGTGATCACTGCGTCCCAACCTGTGAATCCTATTCAAGCATCAGTGAAATCTTGACGTCATTCCTTTCGTCTCAACGGAGCTTTGCTATCACTTAACATTGACTAAGGAGGTACTTATGAGTGATCAAGCCGACGCAAACGCAATACCCGCACCGAACCCGAAAGTGGTTCAACATATGAAAGACCATGGGATGCCCAGGCGAGTCCTGGATGGTATGTCAAACTTAGGGTGGTTCTCGGACATTCCTTCCCCGCTCAACCCTCAATCCACGATGGAAGAAATCCATGACTACGTCGCCATGACAGAGGCCGGGTCAGACATGATTTTCAACCTACCGAATGTGATGGAGTACGCCGATAAGCTATTGGAAGAGGTCACAGAAGAGGAGGTAACAATCAAAGGAGTCGACGGAAATGATATCCCGATCATTATCAATAGTCCTAAAAACAGCCAACCAAAGCAAGCCATCCTGTTTATACACGGTGGCGGAATGTGCGTACTCAGTGCAAAGGGAGGAACTTATCGAACCTGGACCCGCTTGCTAGCAAAGGACGGATTACTCGTCGCTTCAGTAGATTTTCGGAACAGTTCAGGAAACGCCAGAGCACCTTTCCCCGCAGGCCTAAATGACTGCGTCTCTGGATTGGCATGGTTGAGCAAGAAAGAGGAGATAGAAGAAATAACCGTCCATGGTGAGTCTGGCGGCGCCAACCTAACAATCGCTACTTGTCTTCGTGCCGCTAAGCAGGGTATAGCTCAGGATAAGGTTACTGGAGCTGCTCCCTGGGCACCTTACATTGCCGGTCCTGCGATATGGGGCCGTTGGGAGGAGGCTGAATACGAATCCCTGAGAGAGAATAATGGGGCAGGCATTCCGGTAGACCAGCTCATCTACTACGCCAGAACTTACACACCAGAGGAAAGGGACTGGAAAAATGGAGAGGCATGGCCTGTATGGATGACGGACGAGGAAATCGACCTGCTTCCTCCCATGTCGATGCATACCAATGACCTTGAAACCCTAAGGGATGAGGGCATCGCTTTGTACAGAAGATTAGCACAGGCAGGAAAGTTAGTGACGCTTGAGAATCATCTGGACACTACCCATGCCTTGCACGTCTACGCACCAATATTCAATGCTTTTGATATTACGGAACAGGCTGCCAAGTCAATCACTGCTTTTGCACTAAGAAATACATAAACGAGTAGAGCTAATGAATAAGAAAGTAATCGTAATCACAGGCGCCTCTTCCGGGATGGGCAAAGACTTTGCCATGGCACTGCTGAAGGAAGGGCACACGGTCTATGGCCTGGCCCGTCGAGTAGAGAAAATGGATGACATCGTCAATGCCGGAGGGAAGGCGATCGCGATGGACATTACCGACGAATCCCAGGTAAGCACAGCCGTGGAGCAAATCATCGAGGAACAAGGACAGGTGGATATCCTCATCAATAATGCTGGGTATGCGGTTTACGGTACTGTGGAAGAAGTACCGATCGACATCGCGAGGCGACAGTTTGAGGTCAATTTGTTTGGATTGGCCAGTATCACGCAGAAAATCGTTCCAGGCATGAGGGAACGAAAGTCCGGAACGATCATCAACATTTCCTCTATGGGTGGGAAAATGTATACCCCCATGGGGGCATGGTATCACGCCACGAAACATGCTCTGGAAGGCTGGAGCGATTGTCTTCGTGTCGAGTTGATTCCGTTCAATGTGGATGTGGTCATCATCGAACCGGGAGGCATCCAGACCGAGTTCAGCAATGTATTTCAGGAACAACTCCAGGGAGATTCCGAAAAGGGACCTTATGCCGAGGCGCTTCAGAAGATCATTAGCTCCACCAAGGAAATGTCTGAAAATGGTCAGCTCTCAAAACCCAGCGTTATTACTAATTTGATCCTGAAAGCGGTCAACAGCAAGAAGCCCAAAACCAGGTATGTTGCCGGAGCTTTTGCCAAGCCGCTGATGTTCATGAGAAAGTACCTAAGTGATCGTGCCTTCGATCGCATATTGATGAAACAGTTTCAGTAATGTCAACGACGGTTACGATCGATTCCATCAGCCAGGTCCATGAGGCGCTGGGCCTGGCCAAGCCCAAACACCCGCTCATCTCTGTGGTACACTCGGAGGATATCGAAACGATGACGACTTACACCAACGTCAGAATAGTCAATAACCTGTACCAGGTCGCCTTCAAGGAGACCTTTGACGGTTCGCTTCGATACGGTAGGAATTCATATGATTTTCAAGAAGGCTCTTTGGTTTGCACCGCTCCGGGTCAAGTCGTGCAATACGATGGCAACGAAGAGGTCGAGCTCACCGTCGAAGGGTGGTCGTTGATCTTTCACCCCGATTTGTTTAGAAAATCCGACCTGGCCAACAAGATTGACAACTACGGATTCTTCGATTATGCATCCAATGAAGCGCTACACCTGTCCAATGATGAGAGGGTACACCTCGAAGCGCTACTGGACAAAATCGTTTCGGAATACAGTCAGAACCTTGATCGTCATAGTCTGCATCTGATCAACTCTACGATTGAGATGCTCCTGGATTACTGTCTGAGATATTATGATCGCCAGTTTTTCACCCGTACGGACTTGAACAAGGATGTCATTTCGAAATTTGAGAGAACACTTAAGGCCTATTATCAGAAGTCAAAGGAGCACGACCTGGGGGTCCCAACCCTGCCCTATTGTGCCAATGAATTGAACCTGTCCCCCACCTATTTGAGCGATCTACTCAAGAAGGAAACAGGGAAGTCCGCGCAGGAGCACATTCATCTTTTCATCATTGACAAAGCCAAAACCAGGCTGCTCAACACGGGGCACACGGTAAGCGAAATCGCCTACGGTTTAGGGTTTGACTATCCACAGCACTTCAGTACGCTATTCAAATCAAAGACCGGCATCAGCCCAAGCGAATTCAGGAATGTGAATTAGAATGGGTGAGGCTGCTAATTACTTTTGGTGAAAACACCAACAGTGGTGGAAACGACGACAGACAAAAAAATCGGTTATTCCGCGACGCACTTCCGGGATCTCCTAGCCAGGACGCGAATCGGATCTTGGAAGGAGACCCCGGAATAAAATCCGGGGATTACTGCAAGGGATATTTTTTGTCCCCTTCAGTCGCTCGGCTCCAGCCGAGTGACAAATATTCTGTAGCCTTTGGCTACATCCTTCAATTTCCATTAGGCTCGATTGGGTCACGGGGCGAAACGCCCCACTCATAATCATCACTCGCCAGGAGCCGAGCGATTGGCTGGAGGCAGTGCTGCTACCTACTGTTGGTGACAACACCAACAGTGGCGGAAGAGTGCAAGGCAATCTAGCTTCTCCACCTCACAGTTTGAGGGTGTAAACAACTGAATTCTGGCGTGACGACACGCTTCGATTCAAATCTTCTTAAGCCTAGCTAACAAAATATTCAGAACTTGCACTCATGAGTGAAATGTTCTCCGGTGCCACTAAAGAAACTTTTGAAAGTGCCAGATAATTGCGGAACAATCCTAGCGGTGCCATCGATGGAGAGGAGCAGTCAGAGTTTTATTACATTTCCCTACGGAGGTATTGGTTCGCGAGGAGGTTCAACCTGAAATATGCAATAGAGGATCTATTGCATCCATAAATCTCTTTGAAATAGCCAGTTACCATAGATTGGTGAATCACCATAGCGGTGCTATGGCTTCTCAACATAACTGTCTCTTTCTTTGAACTTTTTGCGCGGCCGGCAAGGACTTCATGACGACCCCTATTGCATAATTCAGGTTCAAGGAGCCTAAAATCAGGCTCACAGCGAGTAGACCATTATGGCATTTTCCAACAGCCTTCATCAACCTGTCACCCGAAGAAGCCAATGGTCAGAGTACCGCACCGCCAATCATAAAAACCAACAAGACACTCACCGCCACCGTGGCCAGGCCGGGTAGGATAAAGGAATGGTCCACGACGTAATTACCAATTTTCGTGGAGTGGGTATCGTCCATTTCAACTGCTGCCAACAGCGTCGGATAGGTGGGCAAAACAAACAGTGCGCTGGTTGCCGCAAAAGCGGCCAAGAGCCCTACTTCGTCGACCCCCATCGAAATGGCCGCGGGCATCAGGGCAATGGTTGTAGCAGCCTGCGAGTACATCAGGATACTCCCGAGGAACATCACAATACTGAGCGTCCAAGGGGCGTTTTGCAACGCTTCCCCAGCTACCAACTTGATCTCTTCAAGGTTGTGGCCAATGAAGGTATCTCCCAACCAAGCCACACCCAACACACAAACCGCTGCGGTGGTCCCCGCCTTGAACGTCCCCATCGCAGGTATCTGCTTGACGTTCGGTCCACAGGTGAGCATAATGATCAGTCCACAGGTGAGCATCACGGCCATGATGGTCTGATTGGTGGAAATGGGGGGATCAGTCAACAGTCCCATGTTCTTCGAGGTAAGTGTCGCATAGAGTACGATGATAAGGATCGATGTCACAAACAGGAACAGTGACAACCTGGCCTTCGACTCGTTAGGGATAGCTTTCTCTGTATGGGCATGCTTTTCTACCCTCTCAAGCGTCGCGCTTTTGGCATTGGCCACCACCGCGCCGACCATCAAGGCAATGAAAGTCGAGGGAATCATAATGCCCAAAATCTGCAGATAAGAAATCGCCAACGGCTCG
>JBCCXG010000253.1:0-8209 GCA_039191945.1 Bacteroidota bacterium | reverse complement strand
GTGGCATGGCTGGCACCTGTGCCGCGATTTCTGCGGCAAGGCTGGGCGTAAAAGTCGCGCTTATCCAGAATCGTCCGGTGCTTGGAGGCAATAACAGTTCCGAAGTACGCGTCCACCTGGGTGCGCGCATCAATCTTGAGCCCTATCCCAATTTGGGTAATCTAGTCAACGAAATCGGCCCTGAACGTGGAGGCAATGCCCAACCCAAGGACTACTACGAGGATGACAAAAAATTGAAAGCTGCACTCGCCGAGCCCAATCTGTCGCTGTTTCTGAGTCATCATGCCAATGCCGTGGAAATGGACGGCCAGCGCATCCAGCGGGTACATGCCGAGAGCCTGGTGACCGGTAAGAAGATCGCTTTCTCTGCGCCAGTCTTCGCAGACTGCACCGGAGACGGCACGATAGGATTCCTTGCAGGGGCTGAATACATGACGGGGAGAGAGAGTCGCGACACCTTCAATGAGCCGACCGCCCCCGAGACGGCGGATAACCTGACCATGGGTATCTCCGTGCAGTGGTTTGCGGCGGAAGGAGAGGAGGTAACACCATTTCCCGACATTCAATGGAGCCTTCCCTGGAGTGAGGAAAAGGCGTTTGCTATTACCCGAGGGGATTGGGACTGGGAGACCGGCATGGGCAAGGACATGATCCGTGAGACAGAGTTCATCCGTGACTATGGCCTGCTGGTGGTCTATTCCAACTGGTCTTTCCTCAAGAACCACTATTCTAAGAAGGCGGAGTTTGAGAAGCAGTACTTGCAATGGGTGGCGTACGTAGGAGGGAAGCGTGAATCCCGTCGATTGGTGGGCGATTATGTCTTGACGGAAAATGATTTGCGCAACCAGAATTTGCTACCCGATGGTACCGCGCCCACGACCTGGACCATCGATCTTCACTATCCCGATGAAAAGAACGCGGAGCAGTTCGATGGAGAGGCTTTTCGGTCCATTGCGAAGCACATCAAGATTTATCCATACCCGATCCCTTTTCGGTGTCTCTATTCGAAAAACATCAACAACCTCATGATGGCCGGTCGGGACATCAGCGTTTCTCACGTGGCGCTAGGTACTGTACGTCTGATGAGGACAGGTGGGATGATGGGTGAGGTTGTAGGGATGGCTGCTTCCGTCTGCAAAAACAAAGGGATCGATCCCCGTGCGATCTACCAAGATCACTTTTCCGATATGGAGCGACTCATGCTAGATGGCGTGGGGGACCCCGGTATTCCCAACCATCAGAAATACAACCTGGGGGGCACCCTGATGGAGATGGACAAAAACTGATGTTTAGATCCGCGATCTTAGTATTGATTGCCCTGGTATTCTGGAAAGAGGAGTCGCCAAACACAGAGGAACCCATCACTTCTTTCTTTGTAGGAGATTCCATTCGGATTGACGTGCAACCGATGCGGGACAGTGCGGGGATCCTCGATGGCTATTGGTCCGAAGTATTCACCCCGATTTGCGAAACGGATAAATGCTATGCCGTCGTCGTAAACTTTTATTGGGACCTGATGGGCCGCTTCCAGCGTTACGATACGGTGCCGGGCGAGGCGCTGACCAAGTTGGATCACCTGCCCTTTGAGCCGGAAGACTATCAGAAGTTGCAGGAGATCCTCAGCAACGCCGATTCGCCCCTTCGCAATTATGCGCAGAAGGAACTGGTGCGTGACACGAGGTCCTCAGAGATTGATGGAATGACCGGTGCAACGATCCAGGAAGTGAGGGACAATGTTATTCCTGGTGCTGTCTATTCTTGCCATACCCTTTGGCACATTGCACATGGGAATGCCGTTGACAGCCTACAACAGGCTACAACCATGAGTTGGAGTGACGAGCTGGTAGCCAAAATGACCTCTAGGGATGATCCGTCTTTGCACTATTTTCTAATTCAAAGCTTCTTGCCTGAGGACTTCAATACCTACCGTGAGCCCTTGCTTTCCACCATTCCCAACAGCCGAGGCTACTATGCGAAGAATGCCATTGAGGCGCTTCCTACCGACGTCCTCCATCTGATGGAGACTCAGGTTTTTTTCGCTGAGCACTTGCCGCAGTTCAACTATTTCACGCAAGTGGCATTGCTGAAGAAGTTAGACAGCGCAGCGATTACTGAACCTATCAAGGCGTCCCTGGTGGCGATAAAGGATGACCGTGATTCGTACAAAAACCAGTTGATCAATCAGCTCATTGGCGAGCAAAATGATTTCTAAAGATGTTGTTCAACACGAGTATCACGAGAGAGCGACCTGAGTCAATCGGTTATCCCGGGGGCGTACTGCTGCTATTTCCCTTCATCCTGCTGTGTTGTCTTATCGGATGTACTTCAAGTGAGGAATACGAGAAGAGGCATAAGGCTCCCAATATCATTTTCTTACTGGCGGATGATCTGGGTTATGGGGATTTGTCCTGCTTCGGTAGTGCGGGCATTGCGACTCCGAACATTGACGCGCTTGCGGCCAGCGGCATGCGCTTCAATCACTTCTATGCGGGATCGGCCGTTTGTTCGCCTTCGAGGGCAAGCCTACTGACCGGTAAGTTTCCCTTACGATTTGACATCAGGCGGCACTTGCGGGACAGCGTCGATCACCTGCCGGAGGAAGCGATCACCTTACCGGAACTGCTCCAGGCCAGCGGTTATGAAACTTGTCATATTGGCAAATGGCACTTGGGTGGGCTTCGGTTGTCGGACGTCGAAAGAAGGAACAATGGTGAACCTGCGTTGCCGGGCCCTTTGCAGCAGGGGTTTCATCATTACTTGACGAACATTGAAGGGGCGCCGATTCGACCGGCATTGATTAAGAACCGTCAGCTGTACCGAGAAGGAGGGATGACCCTGCTGAGGAATGACGAACGGGCTCCTGAAGTGCCCGACCACTGGACGGAACTGAAGGTCACGGAAGCCATCCATTGGTTGTCTCAGGTCCGCGCGAAGGATCAACCATTTTTCCTCAACCTGTGGTTTGATGTACCGCATACACCGTACGAGCCGGCCCCGGATCCGCACCTGTCTAAGTACCGTGCCATGGGCGTTACTGGGGATCAACTGCTTTATCGGTCGATGATCTCGCACATGGATGCGCAAATCGGCAGACTGATTGGCTACCTGAAGGAAAATGGTCTTTTTGAGAAGACACTGGTCGTCTTCACTTCAGACAATGGGCCGGCGTATGAAGGGAGCCCGGGCCCGTTTTCCGGTGGCAAGGCCGACCTGCACGAAGGCGGCATACGCGTGCCGATGTTTGCTGTATGGGATGGAAATATTCCGGCGGGTACGATTTCTCTCCAGCCAACGCACATGGTGGACCTTTTGCCCACTATAGCGCAACTCGTAGGCTTTGAGGCGTCAAATGGTGTGGATGGTGTAGATATGTCGCCAATTCTCTTGGCCGAGCGACAGCGAATGGATCGTCCAGCGATGTTGTGGCAAATGGACCTTTACGACTGGGCGCCCTACGATGGAGATAAACCCACGCCTTTTGCGACCGGCGTGGTGCTCGATGGTCAATGGAAGCTGCTCGTGGATAGCCTGCAACCGACCGAGTTGATCAACCTCCACCAGGATCACAGGGAGCTGTATAGTATGTTGGAGCAGCATCCGGAAAAAACGGACTCTTTACAGCAATTGATCCGAAGTTTTTACGAGGACGAAAGGTACAGCTGGCGGGATGTTGGACTTCCGTTGTACTAGATCGAGGGTTCTTGTTGTTACGACCAGATTGAGCTCAGATCCGGACTGATGGTGCAATTATCCTTGAGGTCAAAAGTCTCGATCGACGATAACGCCTCATACTTCCCCTCGGCGTCCAGCCTGTAGTAAGCTATGCTGTTATTCTCTGGATCGATGATCAGATAATACTTAATGCGGAAGTTTTGATAGAGCTCGAGTTTAGTGATTTTATCTTTTTCTCGAGTAGAAGGAGAGAGTATCTCTACGACCAGTTCGGGGGCAAAGTCCAGGAACTGCTTCTCAATAGGTGGACAGACCACCAGTAAGTCGGGATGGACCACCGTATTTTCATCGACCTTTAGGTCGATGGGTTGATAGACTTCGCAGCGACAGCCTTTTTTTCTAATCTCGATTAAGAACTCGGAGTGGACCTTTCCGGCAATTGACTGATGCCTCGGAGAAGGCATAGGTGACATGGCGTAGGGGATACCCTCAATCAGTTCCCATTCTCCTTCCCATTGCAAGTAGTCTGCGAAGGTATAGTTGGGCAATATTTTGGTGGACAATGCCATAAGGCAAAATTACGAATTTCTTGGATCAGACTTTAGGATCAGAGCTACCAGCTGGGCAGCCGCTCATTGAATCCAAAAGGCCTCTTTTGGAATTTCTCAGGGATTGGAGGTTATTCACGATTTAATTAATGATAGCTTAAGGGTAGCTGCGGTTAATAATCTTGGCTGTGAGACAAATGAAAAACTTCTTTTTGCTATTGCATCAAATACCTAACCTTAAGGATTCGCGATTCCAGATGAAAAGTTTACCTTTCATAACAATAGGGTTCTAAGAGGTGAGCGACTATGATAGCCAGACCGTTAATTAGAAATGGACTTTTGATCATTCTCCTTCTTGCGGTGTACAGCGCACTCGGTCAGGGCGGTATAACGATAGACTTCAAACAACCTATTGCCCTCGAGAACATCTTAGGAGCAGCAAGAAGTGAGGGCAAGCTTGTCTACCTCGACTGCTACGCGGATTGGTGTGCTCCCTGCAAGAAGATGGAAAGGGAAGTGTTCACCCACCCTGAAGTTGGAGATGTGTTCAACACCAACTTTCTCAATGTTCACTTGGATATGGAGTCAGCGCTAGGAAAGAGGATTCAAGAAAAGTACCGTATACAGGCTTTGCCCACGCACCTATTCTTAGACGGACGTGGCGATCTTATATTGACGTATGTTGGCTATCGAAATGTGGAGGATTTCATAGCCCTGGCACAAACTGCCGTGGAAGATCGAATGCACCGAGCAAAGGAGCGATTGGCACAAGACCCCCACAACCCCATCTGGTTGCTGGACTACATGAGGTTGACGAAGATCCCTCCTGATCGAGAGGAGCTATTGGATGCTTACCTTGCCGCAGTGCCAGACAGCATCAAATACGCCCAGGCATCCTGGGATCTACTGGCCTTCGTCGCAAACACCAACAAAAACAAATACCTAGATTACCTGCTGGAACACGAAGAAGACTTCCGCGCCCATGTGCCTTCCGTCCAGGTTGATCGATTGGTGGAGCGAAGACTCTCTTTCCTGATCTGGCGGTGGGATTGCGACCGCCCAAAATGCGCGAAACAACGGCAGAAAGCCATTGACGAGCTTGCCAAACGCAGACACCACCTGTCCGACAGAATTGAGGCCCGGGCTAACTTCTTTGTCTACAAAGGGTGGGTCCAATGGGCTAAATACCAGGACGATGAAAAAATGTTCAGGGACTTCGTTACCGCTGCCAATGGCTACTTCCAATATCAGCATGTGGACCCATCACTTTTGATAACTGCCGCCGGTGTTGTACACAATCGAAACGAGAACAATGGCACCTTACTTTTTTTGGATGAGGCTTTGCAATGGGTCCAGCGTAGCTTTTCAGAGATCAAAGAGGTTAGCGGTCTTTTGATCTACGCCGATCTGGTGGCATTAAGCGGCGAGACCGAAGAAGCCCTAACCATATTGGATGAGGCCTCCACGCTATCACCCAATCCAAAAGAACAGATAGCCATCAACAACAGAAGAAAGAAATTGACTAACTCCCGGACCGATAACTATTATAATCCTTAGAAGACCAGTGGGCGATCCTAGCGAGCATGTAAGTCCTCGCTCTACTGATTAGAGACGCCTCCAATTCCCTCTACCGTCAGCTCGCAACTACCACCCCTTACAAATCACCCTTTTTTGTTTAAGATGTTAGAATAGAAATGATGCTCAGTCGAATGCTCAAATCTCGAGGCTACGATGGTAGATTATTCCTTGCCATGCTTTTTTGGAGCTCATGTGCAATGGCAGTTGTTGCCCAAAGCCTCACCTTACCACCCGACCTGCGGCAAGAGATTCCCTTCGACTTTGACGAGCTTTCGAAAGCACCCACTCACGACTGGTTGAGCCAGGAAGATTCGGTTTGGAGCCTTTTGTACGAAGGCGAATCGTTCAATGGAAAGCCAACGCAGGTGTTTGCCTACTACGCCAGTCCAGCGACCCTCACCGGCCAACCTACTCAAAATCAATTCCCTGGTGTAGTCCTTCTTCACGGTGGTGGAGGTACGGCTTTTGCCGTTTGGGTCCGGGAATGGGCCCAAAGAGGCTATGCTGCGATTGCTATGGACCTCGGTGGTGCGCAGCCCTTACCGGAAAGTGAGCAAAACTATCCCTGGGGCACCCAATCGACACCATTACCCGACGGCGGTCCCGACGACACGGATGTCTATAAGTTTTACAGCCTGGAAGAGGACGTCTCTCAGCAATGGCAGTTTCATGCGATTGCCAACGCGATCAGGGCACATTCTTTACTCCGATCATTCACGGAGACCGACAGCTCTCGCACAGCAATTACCGGCATCAGTTGGGGCGGTTACCTGACGAATATTGTCGCCAGCATCGACCGCCGATTCAAGGCAGCGGTGCCGGTGTATGGATGCGGATTCTTGGGAGAGAAAAGCACCTGGATGAATCAATTCGATTCACTAGGGATGGATCAGGCTGGCAAATGGCTCCGAATGTGGGATCCGTCGTCCTATGTCCCTTATGGCCAAGTGCCAATGTTGTATGTCAACGGTACCAATGACTTTGCCTACCACGTCGAGAGTTGGCAGCAAACCATTGATCTGGCCTCTAAGGCCTCGCAGACGCTGATTCATGAAATGAAGCACAACCACGAGAAGGGGGCTGAGCCTCCTGAAATTGCGAATTTCATCGATAGGATGCTGGAGCGTGACATACAGCTCCTAACAATTACCGCTCCCGAAAAAGTCGGGTCATGGTACCGGTGCGAAGTGCCCGAGCCGCATGCCGATGCATTGGAGGTGACGTTCATCTTTACCACTGAATCCAAACCTAACCAAGAGCGTCAATGGCAGCAGTCGGAGGCACAGTGGAAAGACGGAGCGGCCTTCTTGCAGTCTAAGCAAGACATCAAAGCCTGTTATTTTCAGTTCACGGACACGGACGGTATCCGCTGGAGCAGTCCGGTTTCTTTTTATTGATGACCAAGAATGATCCTATGTTTGTAATGAAGAGCTTCGCAATCGTTTTGATATTCCTATGGGTGGTCGCAAGTTGCGAGGCACCCCAATCCCCGGAAGTGGTATACTACATTGATTTTGAGGAGGATCGACACCTTGAGGCATTTGTTCCAGAGACGGAAGTCAATAGTGATGAAGTAACCGTTAAAGAGGGCTATCTCGACATCGATGCCGTGAAAGGGGCCACCGTCTGGTTTCGTGAGAAGCTTTACGCTCCAATTAAGATCGAATATACTGCTGTGGTAGTCGAAGAGGGTGGTCCCAACGATCGGGTCAGTGACCTCAACTGCTTCTTCATGGCCATTGATCCCCGATGTCCGGCCAATGTCTTCGACTGTGCCGATTCGGTAAGAACCGGCCGTTTTCCAACGTACCATGACCTACGCACTTACTACGTCGGCTTCGGTGGTAACAACAATGGCACCACCCGGATGCGCCGCTATCCCGGCTACACCCGCGAGCGGCCCATGCTTCCCGAGCACGATCTTAAGTCTCCGCTGATCGTCCCGAATCAGCCCATCAAAGTGGAAATCACCGTGGAGGGCAACGGCATCAGCTACGCGCACGACGGCACTGTCATTTTCGAGATGGAGGATGAGCTACCTTACCATGAGGGTTGGTTTGCCTTCCGCACGGTCAGGAACCACCTGAGAATCATGGACTTCAGCGTGACGGCGTTGGATTGATGCTAAGACGTCAGACACGATGGAGCTTATAAGGATACACCCGATCGGCCTTCCATTGTAAGACGTACAGGTTCTCGTCATCGTCGATACATACATCGTGACAATGCTTGAAGACAGGTTGTTCCTGATACATCGTTTGTAAAACACCATCGACATACTTGGGTTCGGTACCTCCAGGGTTGGAGATCACCCGGTTTTCCCGATCGAGTATGGTGACGAAGCCAAGATTCTCGGTCATGATGTACCTTGTTTTGGTCATGCCGAAGCAAACGCCGGAATAGAGTTGATC
>JBCCXG010000252.1:0-8232 GCA_039191945.1 Bacteroidota bacterium | reverse complement strand
TTCCAGCAAAAAGTAGTCTTCGATAATCCGCATCTAAAGAAAGATGGACTGAGTGAGGAAAAACTCAAAGAGTTCGCGACGATGATGGAGTATATCGCGGTCGATACATCCAAGGACGAGGCATTCCAGGAACTCAAAGAAAGGCTGACCTCGATCGACAATGAAAGAGGTATTGGAGGCAATTGTATGTTCTACCTCTCTACTCCACCGAGCCTCTACGGACCCATCTCGAAGGGACTCGCAGGTGTGGGCTATAATCAGGAGGATAAGGGCTGGCGCAGACTCATTATCGAAAAGCCTTTTGGGTACAGTCTGGCAACAGCACAAGCGCTCAACCGAGAGTTGCGCGAGTGCTTCGAGGAACGTCAGATCTATCGAATAGACCATTACCTGGGTAAAGAAACGGTTCAGAACCTCTTCGTGACACGCTTCTCGAACAGCATCTTCGAGCCACTATGGAATCGCAACTACATCCATCGCGTGGAGATCACATCTGCCGAGAGCGTCGGCGTCGAAAAGCGAGGAGGCTACTATGATGGATCTGGCGCCTTGCGGGACATGGTGCAAAATCACCTGCTTCAATTGGTAGCACTTGTGGCCATGGAGCCTCCGGTCCGGGTGGATGCAGATGGCATTCGCAATGAAAAACTGAAGTTGTTTCAATCCCTACGGCCGATGTCTCCTGAAGATATCAGAAGTAATGTCATTCGAGGACAGTATATCAATTCCAAAATCAGGGGTGATGAGGTCCCAGGGTACCGAGAAGAAGAAGGCGTAGACCCCAGCTCCAAGACAGAGACTTTTGTCGCAATGAAGTTCTTCATTGACAATTGGCGGTGGGCGGATGTGCCCTTTTACATCAGATCCGGCAAGCGGTTGCCCACCCGGGTCTCTGAAGTCGTCATTCACTTCAAGCCTAATCACCTGCACCTGTTTGGACAATCCGAAATGCGAAATTCGCAAAACATGCTGGTGCTCCGGATCCAACCCGATGAAGGCATATTAATGAAAATCGGTTTGAAGATCCCAGGCGCTGGCTACCATGTCAAGAACGTCAATTTGGACTTTTTGTACAGCAGCCTGACCGACGCATACGTACCCGAAGCTTACGAACGCCTCATTATGGACGCGATGAACGGGGATGCGACACTCTACGCTCGCGGCGATAGCGCCGAGGCGGCTTGGGCTTTCGTAGATCCGATACTGGAGGCATGGAAGAACGATCCGGATATCCCGGTCTTTGGTTACCCGGCAGGGACCTGGGGCCCAGAACATGTGGACGATCTGATTGATGGTGACAATATGATCTGGAGATACCCGTGCAAAAACCTCACAGATGATGGAGAATACTGTGAACTATGAAAAAGGAAATCCACGTCGCCGGTGACCCGAAAGGCACTGCCGAGCAGTTCATCGACTTTCTCAAGGACTTTTGTGCTGGCAAGGAACGCGTAACCATCGCACTATCCGGAGGGTCCACACCCAAGCTCCTGTTTGACTTACTTGCTGCTGCACCTAAAACATTGGATTGGTCGAAGCTTCACTTCTTCTGGGGCGATGAGCGGTGTGTACCTCCTGATCACGAGGAGAGTAACTACAAGATGACCTTTGATCACTTGCTGTCGCATATCGACATGCCGGCGGAGAATATCCATCGGGTGCGGGGCGAAGCGGATCCTGTTACGGAAGCTGACAGGTCTGGAAAGGAATTGCTAGCGTTTTGTACCGTGGTCAACGACCTGCCCTCCATTGACCTGAATATACTGGGCATGGGTGATGATGGACATACGGCCTCTATCTTCCCTCACCAAATGGAGCTATTGGCGGCGGAGCAGTTGTGTGCGGTGGCCACACACCCCACTTCGGATCAAAAAAGAGTAACGCTTACCGGGCCGGTCATCAACAACTCGCATACCGTGGCCTTTCTCGTCACAGGTGAGAAGAAGGCGCAGAAGATCCGATCGATTCTTGGGGAAGAAGCCGATGCATCGGACTACCCAGCAAGCCACGTTTCGCCGAGGGCTGAATTACGCTGGTTTTTGGACCAAGGGGCTTACGCTTTGGTTGAGAGGTAGTGGTAATACTGAGTGGAATCAGCCCCAGCGCCTCCATTGCGACCCATCTGGAGCCTTCGAAGCAATCCCGTGGCTACTACACTTCGTATGAACCAGGGTCGATCTTATTGGGCCTGAAGCTGATAATCTCGAGACGTTCTCCATTTACACGATAATAGATACTTGTTTGCTTGCTTAGAACGCACTTTCTAAGCCCTTTCTTTCGTTTGGAAGCTCTAAATAACCAAGGCATCTCTGCAATGTTACCGATGACCCTATCAACCTTCATACTGACTTCTTTTGCCTTAGTGTCGCCAAATCGAGCGGCTATATCTTCGATAAGCGCCCTTCTCTCAATTTGAGCACGTAAAGAATATCGAACTTTGAGTGCCAACTATTGCTTGAATCGGTTCTCCCACTCTTTTTTCACCTCTTCCTCCGACACGAATTCACCGCGATCAAGCTGCGCAAGGCCTTCATCAATCGCTGCTTTGTCCTGTACACTCAAATCATCCCAGAAATCATCTTCCGCTTCTTCGATTACCTCTTTTACACGTTGCAAGACCTTTTCTTGATCGATTTCAAGTAGTCTTTGCACCAGTTCTATCTTAATTGATTGAATATCCATGCCGTATTCATTTAGTACAAAATAACGATAAAATCCAACTTGGAGCCTTAACAGTGGCAGATCGATCTACGAAAGATCACTTACAGAATTCTACTCCTCAAGGCTGGAGGTGCAATGATTCAAAGGATCGGGCTTAACCAAAGCAAGTCAAAATTATCCGTACGGTCCTTAAATGTGCGTCATCATTTACCGCGAAGGACAATGACCACCCGCTGATACCTTGTCAGTGCCGGCGCACCATCATCGGTTGCTTCCAAAATCATGTGAATGGTTTGACCGGGCTGAGCGTCTTCAGGGATCGACACACGAACCTGTCCCGCATCGGTCTCTGTAAAAGCTACAGTGCCAGGATAGGTGCCGACATGCAACTGCCACCATCTCACGGTCAGATCATCTCCATCAGGATCCTCGGCAGCTCCAAAAAGAGCAATGTTTTGTCCGGGAGTCGCCTGTACGGTCAATGGACCCTGCACCTGCACCAACGGTTCATGATTGCCTTCCCCGTATTCATCGGTGACGGACCATTTCATGCGATTCGCAAAATCTCTTTGTGCCGCACGGAAGAAGTCTGGAAATTCCCTTTCACTTTCCGAGGTCGGCTCGCTCTGCGAACCTATGCTGGCCGCAACCTCATCGGCTGTCCCTTCACTTCCAAAACCAAAAGGATTGCTATTGTCTCTGGAGGTCACCCTACCTCCCCAGCCTCCGTAGAAACCGCGCTCAAAGGCCCGCAAACCATTCCCCAGCATGTTCATGAAAGTAGAGTTATCGCCCTCACTCAGAAATGAACCTGCTGGGTGCACGGGAAGCCAAACATAGTAGCCCATCTCCTTCAGTTCCTCACTGGTGTATCCCGACAGACCAAAGTAATCCACCCTATCGCCCTCTACCATCTGCTTGCCATCACCCCAAACTCGATACAGATCTCCCAAGGGTCCGCGATCCGTTACATTTTCCTTCATCCATTTCGCGGTCAGGTAGGGCGCGTTGTCTTCAGACGCATGGAGCTGCGCGGCATAACCGTAGCGAGGAGAGTCAGTAAACTGCCGATATTCTATGTCGGGCCAATGGGGCCGGATGTAGTTAGCGTAGGTATCATCCTGATCCCCGTTGGGTAGTAAGACGACCTTTCGCACGACCTTACTTCTAATGGTCTCCCATTGCGTGGTGTACTGGTATTGCTCCTGTATCGACTTGAGTGCACGGGCTATGGTACTTTGACCGCCCCAAGCGGTGATGTAAAGCCGGCCAGGCTCATCATCCAAAATCACAGACTTGATGAGTTCCGAGCCGGGAGAGTCTGTAGAGATATCTCCATCAAAAGCAATGTTGCCATATCGGATCGTTGACCGGAGATACTCCGGTTTGGGGTAGTCGGCATGATGAGCGATGAGATTGGCATATACCTCCTCATAGGCATCCACAATATCGTGTATAAAGCGCTCATCCTCCGCCCATCGCCACGACTCGCAGGGGCAAAGGCCCATCTGGAATCGATCATACTCCCTACCGGGCACATACCACTTCGTGCCCTTTCCATCGCCCTTCCAATGAAACTGACTGCTTGCGTAGACTAGCCCTTCGATATCGAGGTCTGTGCTGTAAAGCAGAAAGCGGATCAGTGAATTGTTGTCATCCAACTCAGGGTCGGCTGTCACAATGATCCGGGGCTTGACCGCTGAGGGCGAAACTTGCGCAATCGACGAGTGTGCCAGGACGGCGACCATGACCAGCATCTGCCAGCGATAAAGTAAGAAGCTCTTTCGAACGAAGTTGGGGCTTAAATTCATCTCCAATTGAATGGTATTCGTGATAGATGTAGCGGCTAGCCTAAAATAAGGTCAGCCGCCTTCTCTGCAATCATGTAGCATGGGGCGTTGGTATTGCCCGTAATGATGGTCGGCATAATGGAGGCGTCTACTACACGCAGTGCCTCGATGCCATGAACACGGAGCTCAGGGTCCACCACCGCAAACTCGTCCACACCCATTTTGCAAGTACCAACCGGGTGGTAAATCGTCTCCACAGAGCGACGAATGTGCATGCGCCAATCCTCATCTGTATCACATTTCAAGGGGGCGACAATCTCTTTTCGATACGGATCAAAGTGCGCACTTTGCAGTACGTCCAACGCCAGTTGACCCCCCTGTACTAATTGCTCCATGTCTGCGTCGTCGCTCAAGAAACTGGGCTGTATGATCGGAGCAGCCGTCGGGTCCGACGAACTCAGGTCGACAAAACCTCTACTTTTTGGGTGCAAAAGGGAGGGCAAGATCGTAAACCCGTCCCGCCGTGGAAAAGTGCTCAAGTCGTAGGCGTCGTAGTCGTACCCTTTGCCGATGTGCAAAGGAGCAAAGTGAAACTGAAAGTTGCAGCGCTCACTCCCTCGGTCCTCTAAGTTGAAGAAGGCCACTGCCTCCAAAGGACCAATGGTCAGCGCACCTTTCCCCTGCGCGTATTTGATCAGCTCTCGAACCTGGGCTCGAAAAGGAATCACATGATTGAGGCCCTCTTGCTGATGGGCGGTTGCCGACACAGGGAAGAATAGATGATCCTGTAGGTTTCGCCCGACACCCTCCAAGACTCGCTTTGGGGATATTTTTTGTCGCTCTAGCGAGTAACTGGGGCCAATGCCTGATCGCAATAAGACTTGTGGCGAGTTGATCGTACCGGCAGAGAGGATGACTTCTTTCCGTGCCATGATCGTCTCCCGGGTACCGCGAGACCTGACGACTTCCACGCCAGTGGCCCGGTCATTTTCGATCAAGACCTTGTCCGTCAATGCACCGGTGATGACCGTGAGGTTTGTTCGATCCAAGACAGGTTTGAGAAAGGCCCCGGCAGCACTGTGCCTTTTGCCATTTTTGATTGTGAATTGAAATCTACCCACTCCTCTTTGGGAGGATCCGTTGTAGTCGGTAACAGCCGGCAGCGACATGATCTCGGTTGCAGCCATAAAGGCCCTGGCAAATGGCGTTTCAAAAGCCTGATTGAAGGTAACATGTAGCTCGCCGTCCGTATCATGGTAATCCCCATCTACCTCATCGGGCTGTTGCTTGCACTCGCTCCTGGTGAAGTAGCGCAATACCTCCTCATAGCTCCATCCGTCACAACCCAGCGAAGACCAATGGTCATAATCTGCTTTGTTGCCCCGAACATAGGCCATCGCATTCGTCGAACTACAACCACCCAGGGTTTTGCCACGCGGGATGTAAAGTCTCCGACCATTCAAGGATAGTTGCGGTTCTGTCCAGTAGCCCCAATCGTATGACTTGCGAAACAACTTCCCGTATGCCCCTGGTATATGGATCAATGGATCCTTGTCTGGGCGTCCTGCCTCAAGTAACAATACCTGATTGGCTGGATCTTCGGACAGACGGTTAGCGAGCAGGCAACCGGAGGATCCAGCTCCTACAATGATGTAGTCAAACATGGCCTAGTTTTTTTCAATATAGGGAATTACCTTTTCTTTGCTTCCGTTTACCATCCTGAACTGAATTCTAAAAAACGCTATGGCACTCACTCCCTCTACGATGCTCGCGCTGGGCACCCAGGCGCCCGATTTCACACTGCCGGATACGATGTCCGATCAACAGATGTCCTTGAAGGAGTTTCGGGCAGAAAAAGGCACCGTGATCATGTTCATCTGCAATCACTGCCCGTATGTCAAGCACGTCAATGACGAACTGGTCAAGCTGGCGAACGACTATCAGTCGAAAGGTATATCCTTTGTCGCCATCAGCAGCAATGACGTGGAGAAGTACCCTGAGGATAGCCCTGCGAAAATGAAGGAGTATGGCGAGCAACTCGGCTATCCTTTCCCCTACCTCTTCGATGAATCGCAAGACGTGGCAAAAGCCTACGAGGCAGCCTGTACGCCTGACTTTTACATCTTTGACCAGGACCTTTCCCTCGCGTACCGAGGACAACTCGATGACTCTCGCCCCAATAGTGGCAAACCGGTTACCGGCGCAGACATGCGGGCGGCCTTGGATCAGCTCGTGGCAGGGGTAGCGGTCAGTACGGATCAGGTGCCTAGCATGGGGTGTAACATTAAGTGGAAGTAGGTTGGGGAATTAGTTTAGGGTTGAGGGTGTAAAAGTTGAGGGTTTGAAGGTGTAATGTTGAGGGTTGCTCAAATTGGCAAACTCCCTGTCACTCCTCTAAACCCCAAACCCTAAACTCTCCACTCTAAACTCTCACACTCACACTCACACTTACTTCAACGCCTTATCCAGGTTGTAAGCCGCACTGATCAAGGAAAGGTGCGTAAATGCCTGAGGAAAATTGCCCAGCGCCTCACCATGCGGCCCCGTCTCCTCGGCGTACAAACCCAAATGATTGCCGTAGGTGAGCATGCGCTCAAACATCAGCCGGGCTTCGGCGAGCATCTTTTTGTCCGTCTGCCCGGCGCGGGTTAGGGCTTCGACCATCCAAAAGGTACAAATGTTGAAGGTGCCTTCCTCCCCATCTAGCCCATCGTCTGTGTCATGTACATTGTAGCGATAGACCAGGCTATCGGTGACCAGTCCCCCCTCCTCGGGGGTCTTGAGCGTGGCCCTAAGGGTCTTGATGATCCGATCATCCGACGGGGAAACAAAGAAAGTCAAGGGCATCATGAGGTTGGCGGCATCCAACGTGTCGCTGCCATAGTGCTGCACAAAGGTCTGTAGCTCCTCGTTCCACCCCTTCTCCATGATCTCTTCATAGATCTTGTCACGCTCCTCTCGCCAGAGGTCCCGATCTGCGGGGAACGAGCGCTTGTCCGCCAGACGAATGCCCCGATCCAGTGCCACCCAACACATCAGCTTGGAGTAGACAAAGTGCTGCTGACCACCACGGACTTCCCAAATGCCCTCATCCTTGAGGTGCCAGTTTTTCGCGACCCAGTTGATCAGCTCCCTGAGTTTGTTCCAGAGGTCGTAGGAAATGGGGCTGCCGTACTTGTTGAACAAATAGACGGAATCCAACAACTCACCATAAATATCCAGCTGCAGCTGATCATAGGCACCGTTGCCAATGCGCACGGGCTTGGAGCCCATGTAGCCGTCGAGGTGATCCAGTACCTCCTCGGTCAGCTCATGCCGGCCATCGATGCCGTACATGATCTGCATGGATCCGTCCGGTCGCAACTCATGGATACGTTCGTCGACCCAGTGCATGAACTGCTCGGCCTCTTGGGTAAAGCCAATGCGCATCAAGCCGTAGATCGTAAAAGCGGCGTCGCGGATCCAGGTGTAACGGTAGTCCCAGTTGCGCACGCCGCCCAGGTCCTCCGGCAGGCTGCAGGTCGGTGCGGCGACGATGGCACCCGTGGGCTGGAAGGTGAGCAATTTCAAGGTCAGCGCCGAGCGCAGCACCATCTCGCGCCACCGGCCTTTGTAGGTACATTGCTTGACCCAATCGTTCCAATACTCAATCGTATCGATGAAACCCTGGTAGGCGATGGCATCGGAAAAAGGCGGTATTTGTTGGTCCTTACTCGATGCTTCTTTTAAGACAAAGTTGGCAGTATCTCCTGCATGCAAATCAAGTGTGGCGGCTGCGGCA